>NZ_NQKX01000009.1 GCF_002252635.1 Synechococcus sp. MW101C3 | reverse complement strand
AGGAGGTGAAGGATCTGCTGTGCCGAGCACGGCAGCCGGTGAGCCTGGAAACGAAGGTGGGCGACGGGGAAGATACGGAGCTGCTGGATCTGCTGCAAGGGGACGGGACGCTTCCGGAGGAGAGCGTGGACAGCGAATGCCTGAGGGGGGATATGCGGGCACTGCTGGAGCAACTGCCGGGGTTGCAGCGCGATGTGCTGAAGATGCGTTACGGCATCGATGTGGAAGAACCGATGAGCCTCACCGGCATCGGCCGCATCCTCGGCATGAGCCGCGACCGCGTGCGCAACCTCGAGCGTGATGGCCTCGCCAGCCTGCGCCGCTTCAGCGAAAGCGTGGAGGACTACGTGGCCAGCTGAGGGCCAGCTGCCGGCCCTGCCCTGGGAGCGATGACTTCCGGTGCGCCGCAGGGCACCGGAGCTGTCCTGCTGCTGCATCCGGGCGATCATGCAGCCACCGTCTGCCTCTTGGCCCATGGCCAGCTCCGGACCCCGCTGGCTGGTGGCCGGCGACATCGACGGCCTGATGGGCCTCGGCCTCGACAACCTGATCCAGATCCTGCTGATCCTTGGCCTCTGCCGCGGCGTGCTCGGCTTCCCCGATGCCCTCATCTTTCAGGTGATCCTGCCGGCGGCTGGCCTCAGCCTGGTGGTGGGCAACGGGGCCTACGCCTGGCAGGCCTTCCGCCTGGCCCAGCGCGAGGGCCGTGGGGATCGCACCGCCCTTCCTTACGGCATCAACACGGTCAGCCTGTTCGCCTACGTGTTCCTGGTGATGCTGCCGGTGAAGCTGGCAGCGCTGGGTCAGGGGCTGCCGGAGGCCGAGGCGGTGCGTCTCTCGTGGCAGGCGGGTCTGATGGCCTGCCTGGGTTCGGGCCTGATCGAGGCGGGCGGGGCCTGGCTGGTGGGGGGCCTGCGGCGCTGGCTGCCGCGGGCGGCGCTGCTCTCCACCCTGGCCGGCATTGCCCTGGGCTACATCGCACTGGGGTTCCTGCTGCGCACCTATGCCCAGCCGGTGGTGGGTCTGGCAGTGCTGGCCGTGATTCTTGTCACCTACTACGGCCAGCTGCGCCTGCCCCTGCCCGGCGGCCTGATCGCGGTGCTGCTCGGCATCGTGCTGGCGGCCGCGACGGGCCTGGTGTCGATCGATGCCCTCACCTGGCAGACGAACGCCGCTCAGGTGGGCCTGCATCTGCCGCCCCTGCAACTGGCTGCGCTGTGGCAGGCGCGCGGGCAACTGCTGCCCTGGCTCGGCGTGATCGTGCCGATGGGCTTGTTCAACCTGCTGGGATCGCTGCAGAACCTGGAGAGCGCCGAAGCCGCCGGTGACCGATACCCGGTGAAGAGCTCCCTGCTGATCAACGGCGTGGGCACGATCGTGGCCGCCGCCCTGGGCTCCTGCTTCCCCACCACCATCTACATCGGCCATCCCGGCTGGAAGGGCATGGGGGCCCGCATCGGCTACTCGTGGCTGAACGGCGTGGTGATGGGGCTGGGTTGCCTGTTCGGCGTGTTCGGCCTGGTGGGTCAGCTGGTGCCGATTGAAGCCGGCATGGCGATCGTGCTCTACATCGGCCTGGTGATCGCCGCCCAGAGCTTTCAGGCCACCCCCGCCGCCCATGCGCCGGCGGTGGTGCTGGGCCTGCTGCCCGGCCTGGCGGGCTGGGGCGCCCTGCTGCTCAAGGCCGGCCTGCGGGCCGGTGGGGCCGGCAGCGCCGCCGAGCCCTTCGGACCGGCCCTGCTGGTGCCACTGCAGCAGGCCGATGTGTGGGCGGCCGGTGCCTTCGCTCTGGAACAGGGGCAGATCGTGGCCGCGATGTTGCTGGCGGCCATGGTGGTGTATGTGATCGAGCAGCGGTTCGTGGCGGCGGCGATCGCTGCCGGCCTGGCGGCGCTGGCCTCCTGGTTCGGGCTGATTCACGCCTGGCGCTTCACCGCAGCCGACACCGTGCTGCAGATGGGCTGGGGCACGGGCGGACGCTGGGCGCTCGGGTACCTGCTCATGGCCCTGGTGTTCAGCGCCGCGGCCCTGGCCCGTCAGCGGGGTGCGGCCGCCACCGATTGCTGATGGCAGGGCGGCGGGATGCTGGCTGGGCAGAGAGGCAGGAGCACTTACCCCTGCAGCAGCTGCGTGCCGCCCTGCTGGCCTGGGGGGAGCGGCACGGGCGCCACAGCCTGCCGTGGAAGCTGCGGTCCGATGGCCGCCCGCCACTGGATGGGGAACCCCTCGATCCGTTGAGGGTGTGGGTGGCGGAGGTGATGCTCCAGCAGACCCAGCTGGCTGTGGCCCTGCCCTACTGGCAGCGCTGGATGTCGGCCTTGCCGGACCTGCCGGCCCTGGCCGCCGCCGACCCCCAGCAGGTGCTGCTGCTCTGGCAGGGCCTGGGCTACTACGGGCGGGCGCGTCGCCTGCAGCAGGGGGCGCGGCAGTTGCTTGATGCCAGCGCCCCCGGCGCCGACCCCTGGCCCCGTGACCTGCCTGGCTGGCTGGCGCTGAGCGGCGTCGGCCGCAGCACCGCCGGCAGCATTCTGTCCTCGGCCTTCGATCAACCCTTCGCGATCCTCGACGGCAACGCGGCGCGGGTGCTGGCGCGCCTGATCGCCGCTCCCCGCCCGCCGAAACGGGAGCTCGCCGGGTTCTGGCGGCTGAGCGAGCTGCTGCTCGACCGGCAGCGGCCCCGGGCCTTCAACCAGGCTCTGATGGACCTGGGCGCCACGGTCTGCACCCCCCGTTCCCCCGACTGCGGCCGCTGCCCCTGGCGGAACTCTTGCGCTGCTTACGCTGCCGGCGACCCCGCCCGCTACCCCGTGAAGGACGCCCCCCGGCCGCTGCCCTTTCAAGTGATCGGCGTGGGGGTGGTGCTGGATGGGCGCGGCCGGGTGCTGATCGATCAGCGCCTGCCGGAGGGGCTGTTGGGGGGGCTGTGGGAATTCCCCGGCGGCAAGCAGGAGCCGGGCGAAGCGATCGCGGCCACCATCGCCCGCGAACTGCGCGAGGAGCTGGCGATCGAGGCGGAGGTGGGCGAGGAGCTGATCACCCTGGAGCACAGCTACAGCCACAAGCGTCTGTGCTTCGTGGTGCATCTCTGCCGCTGGCTGGCGGGAGATCCGCAGCCCCTGGCCAGTCAGCAGGTGCGTTGGGTGGAGCCGGAGGGGCTGGCGGCCTTCCCCTTTCCTGCCGCCAATGCGCGCATCATCGCGGCGCTGCTGGAGCGGCTGGCCGGCGCGGCGCCCGTGGCAGCCTCCGGGCCCACCGGCGAGTGTGGAGAGAACTGAGCGCGAGCCTGCCGTGACGGTGCCTTCCCCTGCCCGGGTGCTCTGCTTCGGCGAAGCGCTCGTTGATCGGCTCGGCCCGCCCGGCGGCGATCCGGCCCATGACATTCCGGTCGACGACAGGCTCGGCGGTGCCCCGGCCAATGTGGCCTGCGCCCTGGCGCGGCTCGGCACCGGCGCCGCGCTGATCGGCCGCCTGGGCGACGACCGCATCGGCGCCGCCTTCCGCGCTCTGTTGCTGGAGCGGGGGGTGGATACCCGTGCGCTGCAATGCGATCCGCTGCGCCCGAGCCGCACGGTGCTGGTGCGGCGCGATGCCGCAGGTGAGCGCCACTTCGGCGGCTTCGCCGGCGACCGGGGTGAGGGCTTCGCTGATCAGGCGATCGATGCCGCGGCGATGGCCGGGGTGTTGGCGCCGCTGCTGGCCCAGGCCCGCTGGCTCCTTTGCGGCACGATTCCGCTGGCTTCCGCTGCGGCGGCAGCGGCGCTGCAGGAGCTGCTACTGGCTGCCGGGGCGCATGGCTTGCCGCTGGCGCTTGACGTCAACTGGCGGCCCACCTTCTGGGGGCTCGGCGCTGAGCAGGGCCCGCCGCCGGCGGTGCGGCAGCGGCTTGAGCCCTTGCTGACGCAGGCGGCCCTGTTCAAGTGCAGCCGTGAGGAGGCCCTCTGGCTGTTCGGCAGCGCCAACGCCACAGTCGTGCGCCGGGCCCTGCCGCAGCGGCCCGCCGTGCTGATCACCGATGGCCCCGAGCCGATCGACTGGGCGGTGGGAGCCTGCGGTGGCCGGCTGCCTTCCCTGCCCGTGGCTGCCATCGACACCACCGGTGCTGGTGATGCCTTCCTGGCGGGCCTGCTGCACCAGTTGGTGGGCCGGCCGGGGCTGCTGCAAGAGCCGGTGGTCGTCAGCGCCGTGGAGCAGGTTCTGCGCTTTGCAGCCGCCTGCGGTGCACTGGTTTGCCAGGGTGCCGGCGCCATTGATCCCCAGCCGAGCGAGCAGCAGGTTCTGGCCGTTCTGGGTGAGAGTGCAGCGGGCACCGGCGCCCTATGAGCACCCCCCCCGGGTATGTCGAGCCGGTCAATCCCGATCGGCTGCAGCGCATCCTGGAAACGGCCCGGGGCGGAGCGGGAGGACGCCTACGGCCCGGTTGTTCACGGAGTTGAGGCCTTCAGGCGGCTGAGTGCGGCGGTCGCAGCACTGCCCGGCGCCTGTCCCCGTCGTACTGAAGCTCCAGCCGCCAGGCGCCATCGGGCAGCCACGGCAGCCGTTCGGGCCACTCCACCGCCAGCACCGCCCCCAGGGCGCCGGCTTCCTCCTCCTCTTGGGCGAACAGTTCAGCGGCGGCGGCCGGCTGCTCCAGCCGGTAGAGATCCAGATGGACGAGGGCATGGGGCTCGCCGTCAGCGCCCCGGCCGCTGTAGTGCTGGGCCAGGGCGAAGGTGGGGCTCGTGATCGGTTCGTCGATTCCCAGCGCCAGGGCCAGACCCTGCACCAGGCAGGTCTTGCCGGCCCCCAGTTCCCCCTGCAGCAGCAAAGTGGGAGGGGCTGCGCCGCTGGCAGCACCGCCGCCGTTCAACAGCAGCGACGCCAGCTCCCGCCCGAGCGCCGCCGTGGCTGCCGCATCGGCCAGATGGCACACCCGGATCTCAGCAGACTGTTCCATCCCTGTAGATTCCCGTTAAGCGAGCCCGAAGCCTCGGCGTCTCTGCAGATATTTCCACATCCCCAATCCTTCTCCCTTCGGAGCTTCCCCATGCTGGCCACGCCTTCAGCTGCCACGTCCGTTTCGGCTGCCGCCGCAACCGGACTGTCCACCCCGTCGTCGTATGTGATCGCCGATCTCGGCCTTGCCGCATGGGGCCGCAAGGAGATCGCGATCGCTGAAACCGAGATGCCCGGTCTGATGGCGCTGCGTGAGAAGTACGGCAGCCAGCAACCGCTCAAGGGTGCCCGTATTGCCGGCAGCCTGCATATGACGATCCAGACAGCCGTTCTGATCGAAACCCTGGTGGCTCTCGGCGCTGAAGTGCGCTGGGCCTCCTGCAACATCTTCTCCACCCAGGATCACGCTGCAGCCGCGATGGCGGAAGCCGGCATCCCGGTGTTCGCCTTCAAGGGCGAAACCCTGGATGAATACTGGGCCTTCACCCACCGGATCCTGGAGTGGGCCGACGGCGGCACGCCCAACATGATCCTCGACGACGGTGGCGATGCCACCGGCCTGGTGGTGCTCGGCACCAAGGCGGAGCAGGACCCCTCGGTGCTGGACAACCCCGGCAGCGAAGAGGAGATCGCCCTGTTCCAGTCGGTCCGTCAACGCCTGGCCGCCCAGCCCGGCTTCTATTCGCGCATCCACGCCCAGATCCAGGGCGTCACCGAGGAAACCACCACGGGTGTGGCGCGTCTCTATCAGATGCAGAAGAGCGGCGAACTGCCGTTCCCTGCCATCAACGTGAACGACTCCGTCACCAAGAGCAAGTTCGACAACCTCTACGGCTGCCGCGAATCCCTGGTCGACAGCATCAAGCGCGCCACCGATGTGATGGTGGCCGGCAAGGTGGCCCTGGTGATCGGCTATGGCGATGTGGGCAAGGGTTCCGCCCAGTCGCTGCGCGGCCTCGGCGCCAGCGTGATGATCGCCGAAGTCGATCCGATCTGCGCGCTGCAGGCGGCGATGGAGGGCTACCGGGTCGTCCGTCTCGACGACGTGGTGGGGGATGTGGACATCTTCGTGACGGCCACCGGCAACTTCCGCGTGATCACCCACGACCACCTGATCCAGATGCGGGATCAGGCGATCGTGTGCAACATCGGCCACTTCGACAACGAGATCGACGTGGCTTCCCTGAAGCAGTACCCCTGGGACAACATCAAGCCCCAGGTGGATCACGTGCTGCTGCCCAGCGGCAACAAGATCATCCTGCTGGCGGAAGGCCGGCTGGTGAATCTGGGCTGCGCCACCGGCCACCCCAGCTTCGTGATGAGCAACTCCTTCACCAACCAGGTGCTGGCTCAGATCGAGCTGTTCACCAAAGGGGACGAGTACGGCAAGGAGGTGTACGTGCTGCCCAAGCACCTCGACGAGATGGTGGCCCGCCTCCACCTCGACAAGATCGGCGCCCGACTCACCGAGCTCACCCCCGAGCAGGCCGCCTACATCAACGTGCCGCTGGAAGGCCCCTACAAGTCCGACCACTACCGCTACTGATCCCGCGCCCCACAGTTCCGCGCCCAGCGTTGCTGCTTCGCCGGCAGGCCTGATGGCCTCGCCGGCAAGGCGCTCCCCTGAGCATCGGGCAACCTTCACGTCAGCGTGGAAGACTTTCCCGATCACGAGCCCGCCGGCATGGCCATCGAACTGGTTCAGCAACTGCCCGAGCTGATCGGCTCGGCGGTGGAGGCCAACCCGATGGCCGGTTATGCGGCGATCTTTGCGGCGATGTTCCTCGAGAACCTCTTTCCGCCGATCCCCTCCGAGCTGATCATGCCCCTGGGGGGCTTCTATGTGCAGCAGGGGCAGCTCAGCCTGATTCCGGTGGTGCTGGCCGGATTGCTCGGCACCGTGCTCGGCGCCCTGCCCTGGTATGGGGTGGGGCGGCTGGTGAACGAGGAACGCATCGAGCACTGGCTCTCGCGCCATGGGCGCTGGATCGGCATCAGCCCGCAGGAGCTGCACCGCAGCCGCACCTGGTTCAGCCGCCATGGCACCGCCCTGGTGTTCTGGGGCCGGCTGGTGCCCGGCATCCGCACCTTGATCTCCGTGCCCGCCGGCATCGAGATGATGCCGATGGTGCCCTTCCTGATCTGGACCACGGCCGGCAGCCTGATCTGGACCCTGCTGCTGACAGTGGCGGGCATGCTGCTGGGCGAGGGCTACAGCAACGTGGAGCTGTGGATCGAACCGGTGGCCCGGGTGATCAAGGTGGTGCTGGTGCTTGCCGTGCTGGCCGCCGGCGCCTGGCTGGGGCTGCGCATCTGGAAGAAGCGCCAGGACAGCCACTGAGGCTCAGTCCCTGGGGAAGCCACGCAGGCCGCCCAGCCGCCCAAGACCACCTTCCGGCTGAAGGCAACGCCCTTGCAGGCGGCTCAGAACGGAACTTCCTCGCTGCTCGGCTCGCCACCACCGAAGCCGCCGCCATAGCCGCCGCCCCCGAAACCGCCGCCAGCGCCGCCGTCGTCGTAGGCGCCCTGGTCGGCGTCACGTTTGGAGCCCAGCAGTTCGAGTCGGTCGACCCGCACCACCGGCTTGGTGCGCTCCTCACCGGTGGTGCGGTCGGTCCAGCGGTCGAGCTTGAAGCTGCCGATGATCCCCAGCAACGACCCCTTCTTGACGTAGTCGGCGGCCACCTGGGCCTGCTTGCCCCAGATCTCGAGGTTGAACCAGTCCGGTTCGTCGTCGCGGCTGCGGCGGTTGACCGCGAGGGTCAGGTTGGCGACCACGCTGCCGGATTCGAAGTAGCGCACCTCGGGATCACGGCCGGCACGGCCCACCAGCGTCACGGAATTCACACCCATGGATTGTCCTGTCGTTGAAAAAAGTGGAGTTGTTGAATCAATGATGCGCCCCGTTGCCTCAAGGTGCCGCAGGCCGCTTCTCCCTGAAGGTTCCCCCGTTCCACCCGGATGTACCACCGCCACCGTCGGGGGGGTTGCTGCCAGATCCCGCTCCTATGATCGCAACCGCTCAGGTGCTCCTACGTGTTCTTTCGACGTTTCCAGCTCTCACGCGACATCGGCATCGACCTGGGAACGGCCAACACACTGATGTACGTGTCCGGCAAGGGCATCGTGCTTCAGGAGCCTTCCGTAGTGGCGCTCGATCTTGAGCGGGGTGTGCCCCTGGCCGTGGGGGATGAAGCGAAGCTCATGCTCGGCCGCACCCCGGGCAACATCCGCGCCGTGCGCCCCCTGCGCGACGGAGTCATCGCCGACTTCGACGCCGCCGAGCAGATGATCAAGACCTTCATCCAGAAGGGGAACGAGGGCCGCGGCATCGTGGCGCCCCGTCTGGTGATCGGCATTCCCAGCGGCGTCACCGGCGTGGAACGCCGCGCGGTGCGTGAGGCCGGCCTGGCCGGTGCCCGCGAAGTGCACCTGATCGATGAGCCGGTGGCGGCCGCGATCGGCGCCGGCCTGCCGGTCACGGAGCCGGTGGGCACCATGATTGTCGACATCGGGGGCGGCACCACCGAGGTGGCGGTGCTCAGTCTCGGTGGCACCGTGCTCAGCGAGTCGGTGCGGGTGGCCGGCGATGAGATCAGCGAGGCCATCGGGGTGTACCTCAAGAAGGTCCACAACCTGGTGGTGGGCGAGCGCACCGCCGAAGACATCAAGATCCGCATCGGCTCCGCTTTCCCCGACGACGCCCACGACGAGACCTCGATGGACGTGCGCGGGCTGCACCTGCTCTCCGGCCTGCCCCGCACCATCAACGTGCGCTCCGGTGACATCCGTGAAGCGATGGCCGAACCGCTCAACGTGATCGTGGAGGCGGTGAAGCGCACCCTTGAGCGCACCCCGCCCGAGCTCGCCGCCGACATCGTCGATCGCGGCATCATGCTGGCCGGCGGTGGTGCCCTGGTGCGCGGCATCAGCGAGCTGATCAGCCACGAAACCGGGATCCTCACCCACGTGGCCCAGGATCCGCTCCTGTGCGTGGTCAGTGGCTGCGGCCAGGTGCTGGAGGACTACAAGCGCCTGGAGCGCGTGCTCGACACGCCTGACTTCTCCCGTCTGTCCTCCTGAAATCCATGCCGTTCGGGCGCCTGCCGCGCGTCCCCTCGCTGCAACGGGTGATCCAGGCTTGGCCCTGGTGGCTGCTGCTGCTGGCGCTGGTGGGGGTCCGCTTCAGCAAGGGGGCCTTCCTCACGGATGCCTACGCGCTGGTCAGCCGTCCGTTCTGGCCCGGCACGGCCCAGCGCGAGTGGTTGCAGTCAGCCCAGCAGCTCGACCAGCGCAGCCGACTGGCCCAGTTGGAGCAGGACAACCGGCGCCTGCGCACCCTGCTGGGTCTGCAGCGGGCCAACCCCCAGGAGGTCACGGCGGCGGTGATCTCGCGCGAGCCCGAGGGCTGGTGGAAGCAGTTGGTGCTCGGCGCCGGTGAGCTTCAGGGTATTCGCCGCGGTGATGCGGTGGTGGGCCCGGGCGGCCTGGTGGGCCGGGTGGCCAGCGTCACCCCCACCACCGCGCGGGTGGCCCTGCTTACCGATTCCTCCAGCCGCATCGGCGTGTGGGTGGGGCGCACCCAGAGCATGGGCCTGCTCACCGGCGTGAACGGCAGCCGGCCCGAGCTGCGTTTTCTGGTGAAGGATCCGCAGGTGCGCCCAGGGGATGTCGTGGTCACCTCGCCGGCCAGCACGCTGGTGCCGCCGGGGATGAGCGTTGGCGTGATCCAGTCGGTGGATGAAAAGGCCGTGCCGGCGCCCACGGCGGTGGTGCAGCTCAGTGCGCCGGTGGAAGCGATCGACTGGGTGCAGGTGCTGGTGCAGCCCCGGCAGGCGGCGCCCTGAATGGTGGGCAAGCTGCACCGCCACCCCTGGTTTGTGGCCAGCGCTCTGCTCGTGCCATGGCTCACGCTGGCCTCTCCCGCGCTGCTGCGCCTCTCGGGGGCACCACCCAGCTGGGCGGTGCTGTGGCTTCTGCCCTGGGCGATCAGCGATGGGCCGGTCTCCGGTGCCCTGGCTGGGCTGGGGCTGGGGCTGTTGCTCGACGCCCTCACCCTCGATGGCGCCACCCAGATTCCGGCGCTGGTGCTGCTGGGCTGGTGGTGGGGGAGGCTCGGCCGCAAGGGACCGCCGCTTGAGCGCAGCTTCAGCCTCGGGCTGCTGGCCCTGATCGGCACCTTTCTGCTGGGGCTCAGCTTGATCCTTCAGCGGCTGGGCCTACCCCCCCAGCTGCCTCTCGCCGGCAGCCTGCGCACCCTGCTGACCCAGACCCTGCTCACCGGTCTGCTGGCGCCGATGATCTGTTCGCTGCTGCTGTTGCTCTGGCGGCAGCAGAACGCACCATCGAGGGGCTGAAGCGATGCGGGGGCTGACCGAGGGGATCCGGGGGCGCTGGCGGCGGCGTGCCGTGCTGACCCTGCTGGCGGCGGTGCTGGCGGGCTGCGGCGGTCCGCGCAGCCAGGGGCGCCAGCTGAACGTCTGGACGCTCGATCTCTCCCCCAAGTTCGACGCCTACCTCACCGAGGTGATCGCCGCCTGGGAGAAGGAGAACCCGGGCATCACGGTGCGTTGGACCGACATCCCCTGGGGATCGGTGGAGCGCAAGCTGCTGGCGGCGGTCTACGCCCGCACCGCCCCCGACGTCGTGAACCTCAACCCGCTGTTCGCCGCCAACCTGGCCAGCAAGGGGGGGCTGCTCGACCTCGATCCACTGCTGCCGCCTGGGGCCTCAGAGATCTATCTGCAGCGCATCTGGGCAGCCAGCCGCAACGCGGATGGACAGTTCGCGATCCCCTGGTATCTCACGGCGCGCATCACGCTCGCCAACCGCGACCTGCTGAAGCGGGCCGGATACGCCGACCCACCGCGCCGCTGGGAGGAGGTGCCGGCTTTCGCGGAAGCGGTGAAACGGCGCACCGGCCGCCATGCGCTGTTCGTCACGGTGGTGCCGGATGACTCGGCCGAGCTGCTGGAGTCGATGGTGCAGATGGGTGTGACCCTCACCGATGACCGCCAACGGGCCGCCTTCAACAGCCCGGCGGGTCGGCGGGCCTTCGCCTTCTGGACCGATCTCTACCGCCGTGGCCTGCTGCCGCGTGAAGTGGTGAGCCAGGGCTACCGGCGTGCGATCGAGCTCTACCAGGGCGGTGAGCTGGCGATGCTGGCCAGCGGCGCTGAGTTCCTGCGCAGCATCCAGACCAACGCCCCGGGGATCGCTGCCGTCACCGAACCCCACCCGCCGCTCACCGGCCCCGACGGCACCGCCAACGTGGCGGTCATGAACCTGGCGGTTCCGCGCCAGAGCGCCATGCCCAAGGAAGCGATGAGCTTTGCCCTGTTCCTGACCAACGCCAGCAATCAGGCCCGCTTCGCTGAGCAGGCGCGGGTGCTCCCCTCGGCCCGGCAGGCGCTCACCACGATCGAGCAACAGCTGCGGCGGGACACGCCTGCCGATCCCCAGCAGGCGCTGGTGCATGCGGCACGCCTGGAATCAGCTGAAACGCTGGGGCGGGCACGGGTGCTGGTGCCCGCCAACCCCGGCGTGAAGCGGCTGCAGGCGATCATCTACCGCCAGCTCCAGCGCGCCATGCTTGGCCAGATCAGCAGCGATGCGGCCGTGCTGGCGGCGGAGCGGGAATGGAACCTCTACGCGGAAGGTCGCTGGCCCTGAGCCCTGGCCTCGCCGTGCGGCGTGGCGACCGCGCCGCACGGCGAGGCCACCGATGGGCTTGGTGAGAATGGTGCTGACCGGTGGCTGCCGGCGCCGCTGCAACTATTGAAAAATCATTAAGTCTTGGCGCTGCTACTCCCTGACGTGCGCCTTGTGCTCTCCATGCGTACAAGCTGACAGGTAGGGTGATTTTTCTTCACGACTGTTTCTGTGATGCCACTGGACACGCAGCCTCGGCAAGCCAAGGCGGAGGCGGTGGTTCAGGACACGCGGACAGCACCCAAGGCCACCCTGCTCGTCGTCGACGACGAGGCCGCCGTGCGCCGCGTGCTGGTGATGCGCCTGCAGCTCGCGGGCTACCGCGTCCTCTGCGCCGAGGATGGGGAGGAGGCCCTCACCCTGTTCCATCAGGAGCAGCCCGACCTCGTCGTGCTCGACGTGATGCTGCCGAAGCTGGACGGCTTTGCGGTATGCCGGCGCCTGCGGGCCGAATCCTGCGTGCCGATCATCTTCCTCTCGGCTCTTGATGCGATCGCCGAGCGGGTGGCCGGCCTTGATCTCGGCGCCGACGACTACCTGCCCAAGCCGTTCAGCCCCAAGGAACTCGAAACCCGCATCTCCACGATCCTGCGGCGGGTGGGGCGTGGATCCGCCAACAGCGAACCCCGCGACATCCCCGCCGGCCAGGGTGTGATGCGCATCGGAGACCTGGTGGTGGACACCAACCGCCGTCAGGTGACCCGCGCCGGTGAGCGCATCGGCCTCACCTACACCGAATTCAGCTTGCTGGAGCTGCTGTTCCGCGAGCCCGGCCGGGTGGTGCCGCGCGCCGAGATCCTTGAGCAGCTGTGGGGCTACCCGCCGCGCCGCGCCGCGGATCTGCGCGTTGTGGATGTGTATGTGGCCCGCCTGCGCGGCAAGCTCGAACCCGACCCCCGCAACCCCGAGCTGATCCTCACCGTGCGCGGCACCGGCTACGCCTCGCAACGGATGATCGACCCCCTGGTCGCCGTCACCGCTTAGGCCCGCCGCCTGCGCTCCTGCAGGATGGTTCCTTCCGTCCCCTGTTCGTCGCCTTGCCGGAGCACCCCGTCAACCGCCTGGAGCAGGCGCGCTTCGAGAAGGGCCAGGCCCTGGCGGCCCTCGGTCAGGGCCCCTATGCCCTGCGCTTCGAGCCCAGCCACCGCACCGCTGCCCTGCAGCAGGAGCACGCCGACCTGCCCAACGGCGAGGAGCGTGCCGTGGCCGTGGCCGTGGCCGGCCGGGTGATGACCCGCCGGGTGATGGGCAAGCTCGCTTTCTTCACCCTGGTGGATGAAAGCGGCCCGATTCAGCTGTTCATCGAGAAGGCCCACCTGCTGGCGGCCTTGCCCGAGCAGCCCGAGGCCTTTGCCCAGATCACCTCGCTGGTGGATGCCGGCGATCTGATCGGTGTGCACGGCACACTGCGGCGCACCGACCGGGGTGAGCTGTCGGTGAAGGTGACGGCCTGGGACATGCTCTGCAAGTCGCTGCAGCCCCTGCCCGATAAATGGCATGGCCTGGCGGATGTGGAGAAGCGCTACCGCCAGCGCTATCTCGATCTGATCGTTTCGCCGCACACCCGCGAAACCTTCCGCCGCCGTGCCCGTCTGGTGAGCGGCATCCGCCGCTGGCTCGATGCCCGCGACTTCCTCGAGATCGAGACGCCGGTGCTGAATCTGGAGGCCGGTGGCGCCGACGCCCGCCCCTTCTGCACCCACCACAACGCCCTCGATCTGCCGCTGTTCCTGCGCATCGCCACCGAGCTGCATCTCAAGCGGCTGGTGGTGGGTGGCTTCGAGCGGGTCTACGAACTGGGCCGCATCTTCCGCAACGAAGGCATCAGCACACGCCACAACCCCGAATTCACTTCGGTGGAGGTGTATCAGGCCTATGCCGATTACACCGACATGATGGCGCTCACCGAGCAGATGATCGCGGACGTCACCGAGCAGGTGTGCGGCACCACCGCCCTCACGTATCAGGGCGTGGCGATCGATCTCACGCCCCCCTGGCGCCGGGCCACCATGCACGAGCTGGTGGAGCAGGCCACCGGGCTCGATTTCAACGGCTTCGCCAGCCGTGAGCAGGCCGCCGCCGCCATGGTCGCCGCTGGGCTGGAGGTGCCCGCCGCCGCTGACAGCGTGGGTCGTCTGCTCAACGAGGCCTTCGAACAGCGGGTGGAAGCCAGCCTGATCCAGCCCACCTTCGTGCTCGATTACCCGGTGGAGATCTCACCGCTGGCGCGCACGCACCGCAGCAAGCCCGGCTTGGTGGAGCGTTTCGAGCTGTTCATCGTGGGCCGTGAAACCGCCAACGCCTTCAGCGAGCTGATCGATCCCGTCGATCAGCGCCGGCGCCTGGAGGCCCAGCAGGAGCGTCGCCTCGCCGGCGACCTGGAGGCGCAGGGGGTGGATGAGGATTTCCTCCAAGCTCTTGAGGTGGGCATGCCTCCCACCGGCGGGCTGGGCATCGGCATCGACCGGTTGGCCATGCTGCTCACCGACAGCCCCAGCATCCGTGATGTGATCGCCTTCCCGCTCTTGCGTCCAGAGGCCGGTTCCACTGGAGCTTGAAGGGCAAAGTGGATAATGGGGTCACGTTGGCACTGACCTTGGCCCATGAGCGGTGAGCGCGTTGGATTCCGCTTCAAGCACGCAGATGCGGTGGTCAAGCGCAACCCTCAGGGCCGCTCCCGTCGCGGTTGGGTGATGGAGCCGGTGGAGCAGACCACCAGCCGTGGCACCAAGATGCCGGCTTACAGGATCCGTTGGCGCGACAGTGAACGCCCGGAGATCGTGCTCCAGCACATGCTGATCGCCGATCCCGATCCCACCCCGCCGCCCGAAGGTGTGAGCCTGGTGCCACCGGCGCCAAAGAAGTAGCTGCCGCCCTGGTTGGCCGCCGCAAGCCCGTCTGCGCCCCATCCCGGCCATCAACTCCAGCCGCGCAGCCGGTACACCAGCAGCCCCAGGTGCTCCTTGAGCGCCTGGGTGGTGAGCTGCAGGGCGCCCGCTTCGGGCAGCAGCTCGATCAGCAGCGAGGCGGCGGTCGGGCTTCCGGTTGCGCTGCGGGCCGGCAGCAGGTAGTCGCAGGCCACCGGCACCACCTGGAGCCCTGAGCGGCGCTGAAACGTGGCCAGCGAGCGGGGCATGTGCATCGCGCTGGTGACCAGCAGCACTGAACGCCAGCCCCGGGCCCGGCCGATCGCACGCAGCGCCAGGGCCTCTTCCGCGGTGGTGCGGGCCTGATCGCTGAGCAGCAGGCGCCCCTCCGGCACGCCGAGCTCCAGTGCCAGCCGCCGCGCCGTTTCAGCCTCCGCCGGCGCCGGGTTGGCGCTGCGGAAGGTCACCCTGCCGCCGCTCAGCAGCAGCAGCGGCGCCTTGCCGGCCTGCAGCAGCCGCACGCCGGTGAGCAGGCGGTCGCCCGCCTCGTTCACCTCCACGCTGGTGCGGGGCGCCAGCTGGGGCTGCAGGCCGCCGCCCAGCACGATCACGGCGTCGGCGGTGGGAAGCGGGCTGGGGGTGAGGGCGGCGCTGCGCTCCTCCAGGCCCCAGACCAGCTGCCGGGCCGTGAACGGCAGGGCACTGATCCACAGCAACGCCAGGCTGCCGCCACTCAGCCAGGGGCTCCAGCGGCGGCGCCGCCCCGCCAGGGCGATCGTCTGCAGGCCGATGGCCAGCCCCAGCGGGTAGAGCAGCAGCGGCAGCAGCTTGGAGAGCAGGAATCCCATGGCGGCCGGCTCAGACCGGCGGGGTGCCGTGGCGGCGGCGCAGCTCCTCCAGTTCCTGCTGCGCCACAAACGCCGACCAGGCGGCTTCCAGCTCGATCGGATCGAGCGGCGTGGCGGGGGAGGAAGCTGCCGCCGCTGCTGCTCCTGCCGCCTCTGCCTGGCTGCCCTGGGTCGCTCCAGCTGGGCCCGGCCCGCGTTCCCCCGACCCAGCTTGCGCAGGCGCGCCTGAGGCTGCGGCGGTAGCCGCCTGTTGCTCCTGCTCCCGTTGCAGGGCCGCCAGGTCGGCGTCCAGGCGGCGGAACTCATCGCCCAGGCTGCTGAGGGCCTGCCAGCGGTCGCGGCCCAGAGCCATCAGCTGCCGCAGCCGGGCTTCGGCCTGGTCGGCCAGCGCGCTGGCGCCGGCGGCCCGGGCCCGCTCCACCCGCCCCTGCCACTGGGTGATCTCGGTGGCCAGCTCCAGCAGGGCGCGCCGCAGCCGTTCCGCCTCCGCCTGCACCTCCAGCTGCCGCCGCTTCAGCCGCTGCTGCCGTTCCCGCTGCTCCTCCTCCACCAGCAGCTGGCGCTGCTCCGGGCGGCTGCTGAGGAACGCCTCCAGTTGTTGCTCCAGCTGCGCCTCCAGCTGCTCGAACCAGCTGCCGCTCATGGCCGCTGCCCCCGCCACGACCCACCCTTCATTCCGGTGCCCGCGTGATCAGCGGCGCCTCGATCTCTTCCTGCAGCGGCGTGATCGCGCCATCGCGGGAGCGCAGCAGCAGCTGGGTGAGGCGGGCGATCGCCCCTTCGCCCAGGTCTTCGCTGCCGATGCGATCGAAGGCCTGGCGGTAGAGCTCCTCGAGCTCGGCGATCAACTGCTCGCGCGTGGTGCGCATCGCCTTGCGTTGGTCTTCCCGGCTCATCGGCTGGCCTCGACTGGTTCAAGTCTGCCTGGCGCCTGCGGAGCGAGCAGGTGCAGGCTGAAGCTCTCGCCGGGATCGGCCCAGCGCGCCTGGGCCCGCCAGCCGGCCGCGGCCGCCAGGGCGGTGAAGGCCGCGGGGTCGTACTTGTGGCTGTGCTCGGTGACCAGTGCCTCGCCGGCGGCGAACGGCCAGCGCCGGCCCGCCACGTCCACCACCTGGTGGCAGGTGCTCACCAGCGCCATCTCGATGCGGCTCTGCTGCGGCTGCCAGCGGGCGCGGTAGCGGAAGCGCTCCGGCACGAAGTTGCCCCCCAGCTCCCGGTTGAGTCGCACCAGCAGGTTGCGGGCAAAGGCGGCCGACCAGCCCGCGGCATCGTCGTAGGCGGCCTCCAGCTGGGCCGCGGCGCGGGGTTGGTCGATGCCGATCAACAGACGACCCTCGGGCCCCAGCAGCCGGGCGAACTGACGCAGCAGGGCCACCGCTTCGCTGGGGGCGAAGTTGCCGAGCGAGCTGCCCGGGTAGAAGCCCAGCAGCCGCTGGCCATCGAGCAGGGGGTGGGCCGGCAGGGTGAGCAGCTGGCTGTAATCGCAGCAGATGCCGAGCACGGGAATGGCCGGATGGCGGGCCTGCAGTGCCCGGCAGGCACCGGCGAGGTGCTCGGAGCTGATGTCGAGCGCCACATAGGCCGGGGGTGCCAGGGCCTCCAGCAGCGGCGACACCTTGCGGGCGCTGCCGGCGCCGAATTCCACCGGCACGCCGGCGCCGAGCGCCGCCGCCATCGCCGGCGCCTCCCGCTCCAGCAGGGCGGTTTCGGTGGCGGTGAGTGCGTATTCCGGCTGCTCGCAGATGCGGTCGAACAGACGCGAGCCCTCGGCGTCGTAGAGGAACCAGGCGGGCAGCTGGCGGGGGCTGCGCGACAGGCCCTCCACCACCAGCCGCCGCATGTCGGCGGCGACGGGATGCAGGTCGAGCAGGTCGACAGCGGCCGTCCCGCGCTGCAGAGCGGCGGAGGGGGCGCTCATCGGCCGTCCCGGGCGAGGCGCAGGCCGCCGGCCAGCCAGCGGCTCGCGGGCGGAAAGAAGTTGCGGTAAGTGAGGCGGCCGTGGCCCGGCGGTGTGAGGAAACTGCTGCCGCGCAGGACCATCTGGGAACTCATGAATTTGCCGTTGTATTCGCCCACCGCTCCGGCGGCGGGCCGGAAGCCCGGATACGGACGGTAGGGGCTGGACGTCCACTGCCACAGCACCCCCTGCAGGGCTTCCAGCCCGCCGCTGCCGCCCGCCGGGGGTGGCGTGGCGGCGGCCACTTCCCACTCCGCTTCACTCGGCAGGCGGGCCTCGGCCCAGCGGGCATAGGCGTCGGCTTCGAACCAGCTGAGGTGCCGCACGGGTGCGGCCGGGTGCAGGGGGCGCCGTCCCGCCAGCGTGAACTCCCACGACCAGCCCTTGGGGGCGCCGCTGCCGCGCCAGTAGCGGGGCGCCTGCCAGCCGCGCTGCTGACAGACCTGCCAGCCCTCGCTCATCCACAGCTCCGGCCGGCGGTAGCCGCCCGCGGCGATGAAGGCGGCGTACTCCCCGTTCGACACCAGCCGGGGGGCCAGCGCGAAGGGCTCGAGCCACTGGCGGTGACGGGGGCTTTCGTTGTCGAAATGGAAGGCGCCGGACGGGCCCTCGGGGCCGGCGCCAGCCTCGGCGTGACCGATCTCCACCAGCCCTCCCGGCCAGTGCAGCCAGGCGGACGCGGGCGGGTTGGGGGTGCTGGCGGGGGCGGCGTCGGCGGCGGCCACCAGCGTTTCGTAGGTGGCTTCGGCACCCCGGCCCGAGGGCTCCACCGCCGGCTCCAGCGGGTTGCGGCTGAAGCCGTCGAGCAGATCCATCAGCAGCAGCTCCTGGTGCTGCTGCTCGTGCTGCAGACCCAGCTCCAGCAGCTCCCACAGCGGCGCCGCCGCCGTGGCGGGCCCGGCGCTCAGCTGCTCCACCAGGGCCGCCAGCCCCGCATCGACGCGCCGCCGCCAGGCGAGCACCGCCGCCAGAGGTGGCCGGCTCAGCAGTCCCCGCTGCGGCCGGGGGTGGCGCGCCCCGATCGCGTCGTAATAGGAATTGAACAGGAAGCTCCAGCGGCTCTCCGCCGGCTCATGACCCGGCAGGTGGGGCGTGAGCAGGAAAGTGTCGAAGAACCAGGTGGTGTGCCCCAGGTGCCACTTGGGCGGGCTGGCGTCCGCCATGCCCTGCAGGCACAGATCTTCCGGCTCCAGCTCCGCGATCAGCGCCTCGCTGTGGGCGCGCACGGCATGAAGCCGCCGCAGCAGGGCCTCGGTGGGGGCGGCGGAGGCCATGGCCAGAGGGCTGCTCGCCTGAGGCTAGAAGGAATCGGCCGTCAGGGCTGCCGCCCCTACGATCATCGCCAGAGCGATTTCTTCTCCCACAGGCGCGATGGGCAGCACCGCCGGTTCGATCAGCAGCGGCAGGGCCATGGCCGTCGCCCGGGCGGGAACCACCCAGGGCTTCGTCGGTGCGGTGGGCAACACCCCGCTGATCCGGCTGGGGCTGCTCAGCGAGCTCACCGGCTGCGAGATCCTCGGCAAGGCCGAGTTCATGAACCCCGGCGGATCGGTGAAGGACCGCGCTGCCCTGGGCATCCTGCTGGAGGCGGAAGCCAGCGGCGCCCTCGACCCGGGCGGCACCGTGGTGGAGGGCACCGCCGGCAACACCGGCATCGGCCTCACCCACCTCTGCAATGCCCGCGGCTACAAGGCTCTGATCGTCATCCCGGACACCCAGTCGGCCGAGAAGATCGGCCTGCTGCGCAGTCTCGGCGCCGAGGTGCGCACGGTGCCGGCGGTGCCCTACCGCGATCCCAACAACTACGTGAAGCTCTCGGGACGCATCGCCGCCGAAACGCCCGGTGCCGTCTGGGCCAATCAGTTCGACAACCTGGCCAACCGCCGCGCCCACTACGCCAGCACCGGTCCGGAGATCTGGGAGCAGACGGGCGGCCGCATCGACGCCTGGGTGTCGGCCACGGGCACCGGCGGCACCTACGCCGGCGTGGCCCTCTTCCTCAAGGAGCGCTCCTCCCAGGTGCGCTGCGTGCTGGCCGATCCCCACGGCAGTGCCCTCTACAGCTGGGCCACCGCCGGGGCGCTGCAGGCCGAAGGCACCTCCATCACCGAGGGGATCGGCAACAGCCGCGTCACCGCCAATCTGGAGGGTGCCCCGATCGATGACGCCGTGCGCATCGACGACCAGGCCGCGCTCGACACCATCTACCAGCTGCTTTGGCGTGAAGGCTTGTTCATGGGCGGCTCGGTGGGCATCAACGTGGCCGCGGCGGTAGAAACCGCCCGGCGCCTCGGTCCGGGCCACACGATCGTGACCGTGCTCTGCGACGGCGGCGACCGCTACCGCTCCCGCCTCTACGACGCCGACTGGCTGGCCGGCCGCGGCCTGCGCCAGCCCGAACGGGGCTTGCTGGATGGCGTTCCGCAGGACCGGCCCACCCATGGCTGACCAGCCCGGGGCGGCCGCCGGTGCGGTGATCGCCGATCGCTACCGCCTGGAGATGGAGGTGGCCAGCGGTCCTCAGGGGGTGCTGTGGCGCGCCAGTGATCTGCTGGCCGGCGAGGCGCCCGTGGCCCTGCGACAGCTGGGGCCCGGCTTCGATCAGGCCGGGGCGCGGGCGGGCTGGAGCCGCCTGCAGGCCCTGCTCCACCCCCAGGTGCCCCGCTTCGGGGAAACGATCCAGCGGGACGGCCAGCTCTGGCTGGTGCGCGAGTGGCAGGACGGGCGCACCTACCAGGAGCTGCTGGAGGCGCGGCGGGGTCGCCAGCTGGTGTTCGGCCCCGGTGAGGTGCTGCTGCTGCTGCGCCAGCTGCTGCCGGTGCTGGCGGTGCTGCACGGCCAGGAGATCTGCCACGGCGATCTCACCCCCGCCAACCTGCTGCGCCGCGACCGCGACGGTCTGCCGGTACTGCTCGACATCGGCTGGACCGGCCCCGGCCAGGCCGCCGCCGGCGCCACCCCGGGCTATGCGCCGCCGGAGCAGGTGGCCGGCGCTCCGCTGCTGCCCTGGATGGACCTGCACGGCCTGGGGGTGGTGGCGCTGGTGCTGCTCAGCGGTGAGGATCCCGCCGCCCTGCTCGATCCGGTGAGCCTGGCCTGGCGCTGGCCCGACGGCCTCAGCCTCGACCCACCGTTCCGCGCCGCCCTGGAGCGGCTGATCAGTGCCGATCCCACCGCCCGCTTTGCCAGCACGCCGCAGGCCCTCGTTGCCTTCCAGGCGCTGCCGATGCCGGAAAGCACGGGCCCGGTGGCCCGCGCCGATCGCACCCTGATGCTCGTGCCCCCCGCCGCCGTTTCGCCGGGACTGGCCGGCATCGACGCTGCGGACCCTGCGCCTGCCGAGCAGGCCGCTGCCTCCACCACCAACTCTGCAGCCGCCCCCCTCACGGCCGCGCCGGCCCCTGCGGCTGCAGCTCCGGCTCCCGAGCCCCGGGTCGTGGAGCGGCGGCCACCGCCACCGCCCATGCCGCCGCTCAGCCGGCAGCAGCAGAAGGAGGAGGCGGTGGAAGGGCGGCTCTTGCCGGTGGTGGTGGCCCTGGTGGTGTCGGCTGTGGTGGGCATCACCGCGGGCTGGTGGCTGCTGGGCCGCGGTGATGCCCCCGCCAATCGCCCGGCTGAACAGCCCCGCGAGCTCACCGCCAGCCTCCCCCCCGGTGAGGTCGATCAGCGCCAGCAGTTGCTGAACCGCCTGCGGGCGCTGCAGATCAACCGCAGCTGGTTCCTGCGGTTGGTGGACGCCAACCTGCTGGCCCAGTTCCCCGAGCGTGGCGGCCGTCTGCCCAACGACTCGATCGAGGACGCCCCCCTGCGCAAGGTGTGGAACGCCCTGGCGGAGGAATGGCTGGCCCGGGTGGAGCAGCTGCCGCCGCCGCTCCGCCGCAGGTTGGGCTCTTTTTCCACCGCCGACTGGGAGGCCCGCCAGCGTCAGCTCGCCGCCCAGGGGGTGAGTTCGCCGGTGCTGCGCCAACTGATTTCCGGCAATGCCCAGGCGTTGCTGCCCGGCCGTGCCGGCGCCGACATCCCCGCCGAGCCCTTCCGCCAGCTCTGGTATGCCGCCGGCGAGCAGACGCTGGAAACCCTGCAGATCGAACCGATCCAGGCCACAGCGGGCGAGGTGAAGGCCCTCTCCGCTTCGCTCGGCGCCGGTGGGGCGCGGTTGTTCCCGATCCGGCTGCCGGCGGGATACCGGCTGGTGCTCGGTGTCAACGGCTCGCCGTTGATGCAGATGAGCGTCTACAACGCTGCCGGCAGCCTGCTGGAGCCGAAGGGCCCGCTGCGGGTGGTGACCCTGCCGCCGGTGCCGGGGACCGAAGTGCAGCTGCTGGTCACCAACGACGGTGTGGCCCCGGCGATGATCACCCTGTCGTTGCGCGCCGATGCGCCGCCGCCGGAGCCGCCCCAGCCGCCGCCCACCGACCCCGGCGACACCACGGCGCCGCCGCCCGCTGAGCCGGTGACGCCACCCGCCATCCCAACCCAGCCCCCTGTGGCGCCCTCCGCACCCACGACGCCGCCGCCCGTGACGCCTGACACGCCTGCTTCGCCGTGAGCGCCGCCGCCCCACCCGTCGCGATCGCCCTGCTCTCCGGCGGCCTCGATTCGGCCACCGCTGCGGCCCTGGCGATCGAAGCGGGCTACCACGTGATCGGCCTCTCGCTCGACTACGGCCAGCGTCACCGTCAGGAGCTGGCCGCGGCCGCCGCCCTGGCGACCGGCCTGGCCCTGGCGGAGCACCACACCCTGGCGGTGAACCTGGCGGCCTGGGGCGGCTCAGCCCTCACCGATGCCGCCATGGCGCTGCCGGTGGCGGGTGTGGAGGAGGGGGTGATTCCCACCACCTACGTGCCAGGCCGCAACACCGTGTTCATCGCCCTCGGCCTGAGCCTGGCTGAAGCGCGCGGGGCCGAGCGGCTGGTGCTGGGGGTGAACGCCATCGACTACTCCGGCTATCCCGATTGCCGCCCCGATTACCTCGCCGCCTTCCAGCAGCTGGCTGATCTGGCCAGCAAGAGCGGCCGCGAGGGCCACGGCGCCCGGCTGTGGGCGCCCCTGGTGACCTGGAGCAAGACCCGGATCGTGCAGGAGGCGCTGCGTCTGGGCGTGCCGATCGCCCGCACCTGGAGTTGCTACGCCGGCGGCGCCCGGCCCTGCGGGCGCTGCGACAGCTGCCGCATTCGCGATGCCGCCCTGCGGGAGGCGGGCCGCCCGGACCTGGCCAGCGATGGAGGCGGCAGCTGGGGCGGGCCGTCGGCATGACGCCGGGTTCCGGGGCGCAGCCGCCGCTGCTGCGCCGCTCACTGCCGTGGCGCGACCCCTGGGAGGTGGCCCTCGCCCTGGCCGCCGCGGACGGCGGCGATGGCCTCGCCTGGCTCGATGGCGATGGCAGTGCGCTGGGGCGTTGGGGCTTCCTGGGCGTGGCTCCTCTGGAGCAGGTGGTGTGCCGGGGGCTGCCGGGTGAGCCGGAAGCCGCCGATCCGTTCGTGGCCCTCGCGCGCCTGCGGGAACGGCCCGGCAGCTGGTTCGGCTGGCTCGCCTACGAGGCCGGGGCGTGGGTGGAGCCGGCCGCCCACTGGCGCTCGCCCGATACGGCCCTGCTCTGGGCAGGCCGCTACGACCCCGTGCTGCGCTTCGATCTGCAGGAGCGTCGTCTGGAGCTGGAAGGGTTGGATCCCGCCCGGCTGACGGCAATGGCAGAGCGGCTCGCGGCCCTGGTGCCGGCGGCCGACACGCCTGCTGGCTCAGCTGCTGACCCGGCTGAAGGCCCTGCGCCCGGCAGCGGGGCCGGTGTGGCCGCAGAACACTGGCACTGGCACACCGATCCCGCCACCTTCGCCCGCCAGGTGACGGACCTGCGCCGCTGGATCGCTGCCGGGGATCTGTTCCAGGCCAACCTCACCGCCTGCTGTGAGGCCAGCCTGGCTGCGCCCCCCGACCCGCTGGCCCTGTACGGCCGGCTGCGCCGCTCCTGCCCGGCGCCCTTTGCCGGCCTCCTGGTGGCTGGCGACGAGGCGGTGCTCTCGGCGTCCCCGGAACGCTTTCTGCGGGTGAGCGCCACCGGCTGGGTGGAAACCCGGCCGATCAAGGGCACCCGCCCGCGCCATGGCGATCCGGAAGCCGATGCCGCCGCCGCCGCCGAGCTGATCACCAGCCCCAAGGACCGCGCCGAGAACGTGATGATCGTGGATCTGCTCCGCAACGATCTCGGCCGGGTGTGCGTGCCGGGCTCGATTCAGGTGCCCCAGTTGGTGGGGCTGGAAAGCTACCCGCACGTGCACCACCTCACCTCGGTGGTGGAGGGGCAGCTGCGCGCCGACTGCAGCGTGGTGGAGCTGCTGCGCGCCTCCTGGCCGGGTGGCTCGATCAGCGGCGCCCCCAAGGTGCGGGCCTGCCAGCGCCTGAGCGAACGGGAGCCCGTGCCCAGAGGCCCCTACTGCGGCGCCCTGTTCCGCTTCGGCGCCGATGGCAGCTTCGACAGCAACATCCTGATCCGCAGCCTGATGCTGCGGGGGCGGCGCCTGCGCGCCCATGCAGGCTGCGGCATCGTGGCCGACTCCGACCCGGCGGCGGAGGCCGAGGAGCTGCTCTGGAAGCTGGGCCCGCTGCTGGCGGCCGTCGCGCCAGGCCCCGCAGCTGGAGGGTGCTGATGCAGGCGATCGCCTGGATCGAGCCCAGCGGCGCTCCGGGGGCGGCGGGGCTCTGGGGAGCACCGGCCGAGCTGGCCCTGCCCCTGGCCGATCGGGGCCTGCAACTGGCCGACGGCCTGTTCGAAACCCTGCTGGTGGAAGCGGGGCAGCCGCTGCTGCTGAGTGCCCACCTGCAGCGCTGGTCGCAGAGCGCCGCCCTGCTGGGCATGGAGCCACCCCCCGGCGATGAGCGGGTGCGCGCCCTGCTGGCGGAGGCGGTGTCCCGCAGCGGCATCCACACCGGCGCGCTGCGCCTGAACTGGAGCCGCGGCGCGCCGGCGGTGGAGGCTGGCGCTGGTGGGGCGACGGGGCCGCGGGGTGTGGAGCTGCCGGCACCCGGTGCCCCATCACTGCAGCCCCGCTTCTGGCTGCAGCTCACGGCCGCGGCGCCGCAGTTCGACCCCGTGCCGGTGATTGTCAGCCGCAGGGAGCGGCGCAATGCCTCCAGCCTGCTGAGCCGCTGCAAAACCTTCGCCTACGGGCCCGCCATCGAGGCGCGGCGTGAGGCCCGGGCCGCCGGCGCCGCCGATGCCTTGCTGGAGAGCACGGCCGGCGGCCTCTGCTGCGCTACCACGGCCAACCTGCTGGTGCGGCGTGACGGCCAGTGGTTCACACCGCCCCTGGCCAGCGGCTGCCTGCCGGGGGTGATGCGGGGCCGCGCCCTGGCGCTGGGCCTGGTCCGCGAAGGTCCCTGTCCTCTGGGCCCAGGCAGTGCCGTGCTGCTGATTAACAGCCTCGGCTGCCGTCCGGTCTTGAGTGTGAACGGTTCTCCGCAGCCGCTGGAGCCGGAGCCTGAAGCGTTCTGGCGCTGGCTGCTGGCAGCTGGGTGACCTTCGCCGCCGCCGGCCACCGCCGCCATGGGCGGCGAGCCTATGTTCTGAGGCTTCACGGTGCAGAGCTGGGTGATGGGGTTGGCGTCCGGACGGGCCTGGAGCGCAGCGGCAGCGATGGTGGTGGCGGCTTTGAGCCTGAGTGCCTGCCGCACGGCTCCCGTCGAAACACCCGCTCAGCAGGCCGAGATCGGCGATCTGCTGGTGCGGGCGGGCACCGCCAATGTGACCCTGGCCAAGGCCTTCGTGCCAGGGCTGCCCAACGGCCTCTACAAAGGCGTCGTGCGCGTGCAGACGGAGGGGCAGCCCGACAGCAGCGCCAGGCTGTATCAGGTCAATGCGGTCTGCAGCCTCGAGAACGAGCCGAACTGGCCAACGTATGACAACATTTATGGCAATGAACTGAAAGATCTCGCCGACGCCGGAAAGTTTTCCACTGCTACGCGTTGGCAGATTCTTTATCATTTCGATGGTGGTGTTGACAGCACGGGAGTGCTCTCGCGTCAAGCCTGGACCGATCGCCTCAAGGACAATCTCTGCCGCCGCGGCACCTTCAACGACAGCACGGCGCGGCCAGCGACATAACGGATCGGCTCTGCAGATCCTGCCGCCGCTGTGTGCTGTGCTGCTGCGGCATGCACGCCTGTGTTGCCGCAGCCAAACTGGGTGGGTCTGGTAGCCGATGACACTTCCGCGAATCAACCTGTGGATTTCGATGGAGATGAAACCACGCCTCGTTTGCGATGCCAAAAACGCTGTTCAAGGTTGATCTCACCAAGCCGATGGATCAACAGGACATGCCGGGCCACAACCGCTGGCATCCCGATATCCCCGCCGTCGTTTCTGTCAACCCCGGTGAGGTTTTCCGGATCGAATGCAAGGACTGGACGGATGGCCAGATCAAGGACAATGACGACCCCCAGGATATCGCTGATGTGAACCTGGAAGTGGTGCACGTGCTCAGCGGCCCGATCTGGGTGAATGGAGCTCAACCTGGCGATATTCTTGTGGTTGACATCCTTGATGTGGGTGCGCTGCAGGGAGATGAGTGGGGCTTCACCGGGATTTTTGCCAAAGAGAATGGCGGCGGCTTCCTCACCGATCACTTCCCCAAGGCAGCCAAAGCGATCTGGGATTTCGAAGGCATCTACACCTCATCGCGCCATATCCCCGGTGTGCGTTTCGCCGGCATCACCCACCCCGGCCTGATCGGTTGTGCGCCCTCCCACGAGCTGCTGCGGGAATGGAACCGCCGCGAAACCGAGCTGGTGAACACGGCCCCGGATCGGCGCACCTATGGCGCCGGCCTCTCCGGCAGCGAGCCCGTGCTGGCGGCCCTGCCCAACCCCAACAGCGCCATCCTCGGCACGCTGCCCAGCGCCGATTTCGAGCGTGTGGCCAACGAAGCGGCCCGCACCGTGCCGCCCCGTGAGCACGGAGGCAACTGCGACATCAAGAACCTCACCAAGGGCACCCGCATTTACTTCCCCGTGTATGTGGAAGGCGCCAAGCTCTCGATGGGCGATATCCACTTCTCCCAGGGCGATGGGGAAATCTCCTTCTGTGGCGCGATTGAAATGTCGGGCTACCTCGATCTGCATGTGGAGATCATCAAAGGTGGCGTCGAGAAGTATGGGATGGTCAATCCCATGTTCAAGACCAGCCCGGTGGAGCCCCACTTCACCGACTATCTGGTGTTCGAAGGCATCTCCGTGGATGAATTCGAAGGCAAGCAGCACTACATGGACGTGCACATCGCCTACCGACGCGCCTGCCTGAACGCCATTGAGTATCTCAAGCGCTTCGGCTACACCGGTGAGCAGGCCTACCTGCTGCTGAGCTGTGCGCCGGTGGAGGGCAGGATCAGCGGCATCGTGGACATTCCCAATGCCTGCTGCACCCTGGCGATTCCCACCTCCATCTTTGACCAGGACATTCTTCCCTGTTGATGGCCCGCAAGGGGCCACCGCCGCCTCTGCCTCGGCAAGGTGGGTGTTCGGTGGCTCCACGCCATGGCTCCCTCCCCCTCTGCTGGCCGTGGTTGTCGCCAACGTTGTTGGTGACGGCTACGGCCATCCCTGCGGGCCGCCGCCTCCCCTGTCGCTGTCGGCTCCAACTCCCATCAGCGCAGCAGGGTTGTTGCGGGAATCACTCGGTTCTTTGAAAACGACCCGCCAGCTGGTGCTCCCTGTTTTTCTCCTCTTCTCCATGCCTGTCTACGAATTCAGCTGCACCTCCGGCTGCGACAACTACGAGGTGTGGCGCAGCATCGACGCCCGCCAGAACGATACGGACTGTCCGAGTTGTGGCAATCCCGGTAACAGAGTGTTCAGCCCGCCCATGACACTGTCCGGTGGCTTCCGCCTCAAGCAGGAAGCCAGTGAGCCCCGGCTGGTCCGCAAGGAAGTGCGCGAAGAAAGCCCCAAGCCCCGGCTCAGGGAAAGTGCGGCTCGCCCCTGGATGGTCACCCGCGGTTGCTGAGCCGCGGGCAGCAGTCAGGAGGCAGGAGTCACAGGAGTCAGCAGGCAGAAAGGCTGCAACTCGTGCAGCTCGAACCATGGTCGTTCGTGGCCTCCAACTCTGGCGGCTCAGACCACCTCATCCAAGGAGCTGATCGGAAAGAAGCTGGCACGTAAACGGGTTGCACGTAAACGGCTGGCATCCAAACAGCTGCATGGGAGAGTTGACACCTGTGATTACACAGTTGACTGCAAAGATGTGTCATCCAGGCTGCATCGCGTTACATGGCGCTCCCTTGGAGTGCCCTCACACCGTGAGGAACTCCTGGACCACATCATCGGAGAGGCTCTCGGTGGGGCCACTTGAAACGATGCCGCCGCGTTGCATGGCGTAGTAGTAGTTGGACTGGCGCACGAAGTGAAGGTGTTGCTCCACCAGCAGCACGCTGATTCCGGTTTCCTTCATGATCCGTTTCACCGCCACTTCGATGTCGTGGATGATGGACGGCTGAATGCCTTCGGTGGGCTCATCCAGCAGCAGCAATTTCGGCTTGCCCAGCAGAGCGCGAGCGATGGCTAGCTGTTGCTGTTGTCCGCCGCTGAGATCACCGCCTTTGCGGGACAAAAACTTCTCGAGAATTGGAAACAGATCAAACACGATCGGGTCGATGTGCCGGTTCTTCGCCATGCCACCCGGGAGCGCTTCCATTCCCAGCAGAAGGTTTTCCTTCACCGTCACCTGCGGAATGATGTCACGCCCCTGGGACACATAGCCGATGCCGGAGCGGGCCCGTTGGTAGGGGGGCTGATCGCTCAGGGCCTGGTCGTCGTACTGGACGCTGCCGGAGCGTTGCTTGAGCAGACCGATGATCGTTTTGAGGAACGTGGTTTTGCCCACGCCGTTGCGACCGATCAGGCACACCATCTGCCCTTTAGGGATGGAGAGATCCACATTGCGAAGAATGTGGCTTTCGCCGTAGTAAACGTTGAGGTTAGAGACGGAAAGGAGGTTGTCGGTTGTCATGGCAGCTGTGGGTTGGTGTCAGGCGAGTGGTGGAAACCGCTTATTCCTCGGCTGGGCCCAGGTAGACCTCAATCACGCGGGGATCTTTCTTCACATCCTCCAGCAGGCCCTGGGTGAGCAGTTGCCCTTGGTGCAGCACGGTGACGGGGGCATTGAGGTCCCGGATGAATTCCATGTCGTGTTCGATCACCACAACGGTGTGATCGCCCGCCAGTGACTTGATCAATTCAGCGGTACGAACCGTTTCTTCATCGGTGAGCCCGGCCACGGGCTCGTCGAGCAGCAGCACCTCCGGCGACTGAGCCACGAGGGAAGCAATCGCCAGCCATTGCTTCTGCCCGTGGGAGAGTGAACCCGCCTGAGTGGTGGCGAAGGGGGTAAGGCCCACGTAGCTCATTAGACGATGCACCTCATCCTTGGCGGCCTTCGGCAGCTTGTCGGAGAGAAGGCTGAGGGGGTTCTTGTTCGGCGAGGCGGCCAGTTCCAGGTTGCGCAGCACCGTGAGGTTGTCGAACACCCGTGGCGTCTGGAACTTCCTGCCGATTCCCTGCCTTGAGATCTTCTGCTCGGAGAGCCCCACCAACGACTTTCCTTTGAAGGTGACAGTGCCCTTGGTGGGGCGCACCTTGCCTGTGATCACATCAAGGAAGGTGGTCTTGCCGGCGCCATTGGGCCCGATGATCGACTTCAGTTCGCCTTTCTGCAGGGTGAGTGAAAGATCGGTCAGGGCGAAGAAACCATCAAAGCTGACGCTGACGTCGTGAAGTTCAAGGAGTGTTTCAGACATGATCGCCAGGGTGTTTCAGGGGGTCTGTGGAAGGGGGGCTGGGCAGCGGGTTTGCCTGGTGGACGTGTGAGCTGAAGGGCCCGATGGGATGAGGATGGAGTGGATGGATCTGATGGAGCCGTGAGGGTGGTAGCCCAGGATCATTGACTTTCTGCCTTGATGTCTGGCCTTGATGTCGTCGGGCTTCCTCCGGGCAGCCAGCGGCCTAGGCCTCAGGCCGAGGAATCGGTGGGGGCGGGGCTCTTCATTTCCATGCCAGGGCCCTCCTGGTCGATTTGGGGATAGGTACGAGCTTTGGGAGCGATGCCGAAGGCGGCCAGCAAGGTGCGCAGTCCTCCTTTGGACACCCAGCCGTAGATTCCATCCGGCATCAGTACCACCACGAAGATGAACAGCGCTCCCTGCACGAACAGCCAGAACTCGGGAAGCGCTTCGCTCACCAAGCTGCGCAGATAGTTCACCAGAACGGCGCCGATGATCGGGCCTACCAAGGTGCCTCGGCCCCCCACAGCCACCCAGATCACCATCTCAATCGAAAAGGAGATCGACATGTACTGCGGCGACACAATACCGCTCTGAACGGTGTAAAGAGCGCCTGAGATACCGCAGAGCGCGCCGGCAACGAGGAAGACGATCGTTTTGAATGGAACGGGATTGAAGCCAGCGAAACGGAAGCGCTGCTCATCATCTCGGATGGCAATCAAGGCATCGCCGAAGCGGCCGGAGGTGAAATAGCGGCAGATCAGAAAGGCGACAGGAATGAGAACAACCGTGAGTCGGTACAGCCAGATCTGCATCTCGCTGGAGCCCACCAGCATGCCGAACAGCTCGGTGGTGCTGGTTTTCAGGCCGTTGGTGCCATTGATCAGCTTCTGTTGGCCGTTGAAGAAGTGAAAGAAGACCATCAACGCCGCCTGGGTGATGATCGAGAAGTACACTCCCTTGATACGGTTTCTGAAGATCAGGTAGCCAACCAACCCTGCCACGATTGCGGGCAGCACCCAGATGGCGATCAGAGTGAAGGCGGGCGACCAGAAGGGCTGCCAGAAGAAGGGCAGTTGTTCTACACCGTAGTTCTCAAAGAATTTGGGGATGCCGTTGCCGCCCGCTTCACTGGGGGTGTTGAGGGTGAGGTACATCGCTACCCCATAGCCACCCAGGGCGAAGAAGATGCCTTGCCCAAGGCTCAGAAGCCCCGTGTAGCCCCAGATCAGGTCGATAGCAAGCGCTGTGATCGCCAGTGAGAAATAGCGGCCAAACAAGTTGATGCGGAAATCACTGAGGACCGCTGGAAGGATGAACAGCGCGATGGCGAGGAGAATCCAGGGAACGAGTCGCTTGAGAAGTTTCATGGCTGGGGCCTCAGTGGAGAGGGAGCAGATGGAAGGAGCTTGGTTGTTGGCAGCGGCGCATCAAGCATCTACCGATCTCCCCTTCTGAGGGAACATGCCGTTGGGACGGAACTGCAGGAAGGCAATGATGAAGATGAATACAAGCACCAGCGACATGCTTGTGGTGGCGAAGAATTCCACCACCCCTTTGGCCGCAGGCGGCATATCGGGGAACACGATCAACAGCGATCCGGAACCCACCACCGATTGAATGATGCCGAGGATCAGAGAAGCCAGCACCGTGCCCAGCAGGTTTCCCACGCCCCCCAGCACGATCACCATGAAGCAGGACACGATGTAGGCCGCTCCCAGGTTCGGGCCCACGGATCCCAGCAAGGTGATGGCGCAGCCTGCGACTCCTGCCAGACCTGAACCGAGTCCGAACGTGATGCTGTCGACGCTGTCGGTGGGAATGCCCAGGCAGTTGCTCATCTGCCGGTTCTGGGTGACAGCCCGGATGCGGAGGCCCCACACGCTCTTGGTGAGGAACCACATCACGAACAGCAGCAGCACTGCCGACAAGAGAATGATGAAAATCCTCAGGCCAGGCAGTTCAATTCCGCCGATCTCGCCCCAGCTGCCTTGCAGCCACTTCGGTGCGGTCACGTCAATGTTGCGCGGCCCGAACCAGGGGCTGGCGATGGCACGCACGGACGAGAAGGAATTCACCACCACAAGGCCGATCCCTACTGCCACGGCCCAAAGCACCCCGTTGAGATAGGGGAATGCGGGACGATCACCGATTTTTTTGCTGAGAAACTGCCCACCGAAGAAGCCGATGAGCACAGCTGCGGCGATGCCGATCACCATGGAGGTGGAGATGCTGCGAATCAGCTGGATCAGGATCAGGCTCACCCCCCAGGTGGCCAGCAGGGTTTCCAGTGGTCTTCCATACAGCTTGCGGATCAGCGTTCGCTCCAGCACCACGCCGAAGATGGCGGTGACGAAGAAAGCGGCCACGAGTGCCACGGGGTAGTAGAGCTCAAACACCACACCGCCCATGGGCCGAAACAGGTTCTGGACCACAAAGGTGATGTAGGCACCCAGCATCATGAACTCACCATGAGCCAGGTTGATGACCCCCATGAGGCCAAACACGATGGCGAGACCCGTGGCGGCGAGCAGCAGCACCGAGCCGATGCTCAAGCCATCAAGAATCTGCGAGAAGAAAAGTTCCACTGGGGGGCTGTTCCGTGCGAGTGGGATTAACCTTGGACCAACAGGAGCCTTGCGGCTGTATCAAGTGATATTGCGAACTGTTTTTGTGCGTGAAGCTTGATCGGGGCCTTCTGCAGAGCGTCAGGGGCGCAGCGACAGATTGGCCTGAGCCCATCAGCAGGTGCATGGGCAGACGCCAAGATGGTGCCACCTCCGTGTAGGCCGCTTCAATACGCGAAGCAATGGCTTGAATCGTCTGAAAAATGATAAATCCAGAGAGAACAATCCGTTACTGGCTGATCTCTCTGGTGTTGTCTGCAAGTCTCGTGAACATGATGTCCTGAGAGCTGGGGCGATTGAAGGCGCTATCGAAAGTGATAGGCAGGCTTCAACGCCGAAGATAATCTCAGGCCAGAAAGGAAATGGAGAAGTGAAAGGAAAGGGTGGCTTCCGAAGAAGCCACCCAGGCACGATCACATCTTGAACTTGCCGGCATCCGGCCGGTCCTGCGTCCAGTCGCAGGTGTAGCCCTTGGTTTCAGGAACGAACTGGTTCCAGGGGATGGGCGGAATGGCCTTCTCGCTGTCAGAGAGGATCTTGAACTGGCCATCGGGCAGGGCTTCGCCGATCATCACACGCTCAGAGGTGTGATGGTTCGGGAACATCTTGATCTCACCTTGAGGGGCCTCAAAGGTGATGCCGATCATGGTCTTCCGGACCTTGTCAAGATCTTCGAAGGTGCCAGCCTTCTCAACGGCGTTCTTCCACAGGTACACCATGTTGTAGGCGGACTCTGCGGGGTCACCCACCACACGGTCAGCCCCATAGGCCGCTTGGAAGTCGGCAACGAACTTCTTCGAAGCCGGTGTATCCAGGCTCATGAAGTAGTTCCACGCGGCGAAGGTGCCGGTGGTGTACTCAGGGCCGATCTGGCGGATTTCCTCTTCTGCGATCGAGAAGGACATGATCGGGTACTTGGCCGGATCAATGCCTGCAGCCTTGAACTGCTTGAACAGGGCGACGTTGGAGTCACCGTTCAAGGTGTTGATGATGATGCCACCATCAGGGAAGGCTTTCTTGATCTTGGCGATGATCGGCGCCACCTCGGTGTTGCCGAGGGGGATGTAATCCTCGCCGACGGTTTCGCCGCCGAGCGCCTTCATCTGCTCCTTGATGATGGTGTTGGCGGTGCGGGGGTAGACGTAGTCAGAACCGACCAGGTAGACCTTCTTGCCCAGCTTTTCGCCGTACGTTTTCATCAGCCAATCCACCGCAGGCTCGGCCTGCTGGTTGGGAACGGCGCCGGTGTAGAAGATGTTGCGGGAGCACTCCTGACCCTCATATTGAATGGGGTAGAAGAGCATGTGGTTCTTGGACTCATACACCGGCAGCATGGCTTTGCGGCTGGCGGAGGTCCAGCCGCCGAACACCACGGCGACCTTGTCGGAGTCGATCAGCTTCTGGGATTTCTCAGCAAAGGTGGGCCAGTCAGATGCTCCGTCCTCAACGACGGAGACGATCTTGTAGGACTTGCCGCCAACCTTGACGCCGCCGGCATCATTGATTTCCTTGATAGCCATTTCTTCGACCTCTTTCAGGGTCGTCTCAGAAATTGCCATCGTTCCACTCAGAGAGTGAAGAATGCCAACCTTCACTTCTCCGTCGAAAGAACCAGCGCTATCCCCACCGCCACCGCCCCCGCAGGCGACGAGGGATACCGTGATCGCAGTTGCAGCAAGACCGGCAACCAGCCGCCTCGAGAAATACGGAACCATTGGGCCTGTTCAAGGTGAAGAAATTGCCGCAGTGCTGACGGCATTGCGGAACATACGGAGCCGGTCTTGTCAGTCCTGTCGCCAAAGGCACAGAAACGGCTGAAGAGCCCCTGTGCACGGGCGTTTTGGGTATTGCTTCCCCCTTTGGCGCCGCCACTGTGTTGATTCCCTGTTCAGCCTCCAGGGGCGGTTCGCCGTCTTATGTCTTTGCACGCCGCAGCCGCTGCCGAGTGCCGGCTCCGATGGCAACGATCAGAGCGAAGACCCTGGAGCGGGAAGTTGCCGGCAAAGAAAACGTTCCACCGCATCAAGGCCTTCGCCACTGCGCAGATTTGTGAAGCACCAGGGGCGATCACCGCGCATGCGGCGGGTGTCCGCCTCCATCACTTCGAGGCTCGCTCCTACCATCGGCGCCAGGTCGATCTTGTTGATCACGAGCAGATCAGAACGGGTGATGCCCGGCCCGCCTTTGCGGGGGATTTTGTCGCCGGCCGCCACATCGATCACATAGATGCAGAGGTCCACCAGTTCGGGGCTGAAGCTGGCCGCCAGATTGTCGCCACCGCTCTCCACCAGCACCAGGTCGAGATCCGGAAACCTCTCCTCCAGGTCTTCCACCGCCGCCCGGTTGATCGAGCAGTCTTCGCGGATGGCGGTGTGGGGGCAGCCACCGGTTTCCACCCCGCGGATCCGTTCCGGCTCGAGCGCACCGGCACGGGTCAGGAACTGGGCGTCTTCCTGGGTATAGATGTCGTTGGTCACCACGGCCAACTGCAGCCGTTCGCGCAGCCGCCGGCACAGGGCTTCCACCAGGGCTGTCTTGCCCGAGCCCACCGGTCCGGCCACGCCGACACGCAGCTTGCTCATGGCGTTGCTTCAGACGAGTGGGCGCAATCCTGCCACCGGTGCCCAGCTACGCCTCGCCTCAACTTCTGAACAGCCGTGAGTAGAGCTCGGCGTGCCCCAGCTGGGCCAGCCCCGCGCCCACACCGCCTGACCACATCGTGTGCGGGTCGGTGTGGGCCAGCTCTGCGGCCCGCTGCGCCAGCAGCGGTGCCAGGCGCAGCTGCAGCCCCTGCCCCTGGGTGGGGCCGATCGGCACCAGCCGCACCGCCGCGCTGATCTGACTGGCCACCCAGGCATAGAGGTAGGCCTCCACCAGGTCGGTGCTGGGAACACCCAGGCAGTGGCCGGCCCAGGCCCAGGCCGCCGGCCAGGCCAGCCCCTGCGCCGATGCGGGTGCCGCAGAGGTGGTGGCCGCCCCCTGGCCCGCGTCGGCCGGTAGCCGCCAACCCAGTTCGCCCAGCAACTGGGTGAGGGAACGGCCCATCTGGCGCTGCTGGGCACGCACCTCCGGGGCTTCCCGCAGGGCCAGCAGCCAGCCGTCGAGATCGTGCACGGCGCTCCATTGCCCTGCCGCCATGGCCTGCAGCAGCGGCGCCAGGGCCGCTGCCTCCACGCCCAGCGTCCCCCGCTGCAGTTCCGCCGCCAGCCAGCCGTGCAGCGCCTCGGCGGAGTTGATCCGGCCTTGCTGCACCAGCACTTCCAGACCCTCCGAATAGCTGAACGCCCCCACCGGCAGCGCCGGACTGATCAGCTGGAACAACAGCAACCGGGTCGGCGCCGCGCCGGTCTGGGCTGGGGGCTCAGTGCGCATGCCCGCCCTTGCCGGCATAGGCGCCCGGTTCCGGCCGGAACGGTGCGTCGAGGTGGAGAACGGCCAAACCGCGGTGGCGCAGCAGCTCCTCCAGCACCGGATCTTCCAGCAGGCGCAGCTCGCCCGGGTGCAGCTCCAGCGCCACATGGCGGTTGCCGAGGTGATAAGCGGCCTGCAGCAGCTGGAGGGAGTCGGCGCTGCGGGCCAGCAGCAACGGCTCCGGAGCCGCTTCCACCTGCACCACCACGCCGCTCTCACTGCTATTCAGCCACTCGCCGGGTTCGAGCGCTTCACCGCGCGGCAGCTGCAGCAGCAGATCCTGGCCGCAGGTGGTGCGGCGATGGCCGCGCAGCCCCTCGCGCTGCTGGGCGCTGAGCGGCAGCCGCAGGCTGGAGGGGGCGTCGGGCGGGGCGCTCAGGCGCCGGTCAAGGACGATCATGCGCGCCACCATGGCCACGGGCAGGGGCGAGAAATGTGGCGACCGCTACCTGACGGCCGCCGCTTCGCTCGCAGCATCGCCTCACTGCCCCTTCCCCTCCTGGCCCACGTCATCGTTGCGGATCCGCCCCCATCCACCAGCAGCTGGCGTGGTGAGGCCAGTCTTCGCTTCGCCCTCTCGCCCTCGGCGCCGCTCACCCTGCACCAGGGGGGAGCCACCTCGCCGCTGAAGATCCAACGCGCCTTCACCCGCGCCGATGGCCGCTGTGAGTTGCCCTTGCTGCACACCGCCGGCGGCCTGGTGGGCGGCGATCAGCTGGCGATCGACACCCGGCTGGAGGCCGGCAGCCGGGCCCTGGTCACCAGCGTGGCGGCGCAGAAGGTCTATGGCTCGATCGGCCGCTCCCGCCTGGCGCCTGAGGGCCAGTGGGCGCGGCAGTTGCTGGCGTTCCGCCTGGAAGACGGTGCCGATCTCGAATGGCTGCCCCAGGAGCTGGTGCTGTACGCCGGCGCGCTCTACGAGCAGGACAGCCGGGTGGAGCTGGCGGCTGGAGCCAGCTGGCTGGGCGCCGAAGTGGTGCGGCTCGGCCGCAGCGCCGATGGTGAATCCCTCGGCGCCGGTCGCTGGCGCTCCTCGTTGGCGATCCGCCGCGAAGGGCGCTGGAGCGTGGTCGATCGGCTGGAGCTGGGCGGCGGGAGCCTCGATCACGCCCACGGGCTGGGCGGTGCTCCGGTCTTCGGCAGCCTCGTGTGGGCGGCGCCGGCGCCGGTGAGCGAGGAGCTGCTGCTGCGCTGCCGCGACGACCGCCAGGGTCTGGTGGGGGAGATGGCCTGCGGCCGCCTCGATCAGGGCCTGGTGGCCCGCTACCGGGGCCCTTCCACCCAGGCGGCCCGCTACTGGTTCACGCGCCTCTGGGCGCGCATTCGCGCCGAACGGGGGCTGGCGCCGCCCCAGCTGCCGCGGGTGTGGCCGTTCCAGGAGTCGCCGTTCGGCTGAGCCGGCGGTGTCAGGGCGCTGTGGGGCTGGACGCTGGCATTGCGGTGCTGGGCTGGGGCGCTGCGGCGCCGGTTTCCAGCTCCAGGCCGGCGCGGCTGAGGTTCCAGCGGTGGACGGACACCGCCAGGGCAGTGCGGGCCAGCTGCAGATCCCGCTGGGTGATCATCACCTCCAGGATCGGGCTGATGCCGGCGCGATAGCGCAACTCGGCATCGCGAACCGCCAGCTCACCGGCACGGGCGGCGGCGGCGGCAGCGGTGATCTGAGCGGCGGTGGCGCGGTGGGTCTGCCACCAGGTTTCCACGTTCTGAATGATTGCCTGCTCGGCGCTGGCGATGGCGATTTGCTGCTGCTCCACCTGCCGTTGCGCCACGGCGGTGGCGGCCCGGGCGCTGCCCCCGTCGAACAAGGGCTGGCGCAGGCTGATCAGGGCGCCCCAGTCGTAGAAGCTGCCCGACTGGCTGGCGCCGGCGCTCTGTTGCGGCAAGGCGGCGCTGGGGCCCGAGGAAAGCCCCACGGTGGTGCTGGTCGACAGCACCGGCAGGTTGATCCGGTTGGCATTGATGCCGCCCCCGAGCAACAGCCCCACCGACGGCAGCCGCGCGGCCCTGGCCAGCTGCACCTGGGCCAGCTGGGCCTGGCGCTGCTGCTCCAGCGCGGCGAGGCTGGGGCGATCTAGCAGTGAGCGGCGGATCGTGCTGGGCAGGTCCTGTCCCCAGGCCGGTCCGGGCTGCAGGCGATCTGTGGCGGCCACGGCCTGATCCGCGGGTAGGGCAAGCAGCCGCGCCAGCCCGCTGCGGCTGATTTCCACCTGGGCTTCGGCCTCTGCCAGGCCGCGCCGGTCGTTCTCGAGCAAGGCCTCGGCCTGGGCGCTGTCGCTGCGGCTGGCCAGGCCGCGGGCCCGGATGGCGTTCACGTCCCGGCGCAGCCGCGTGGACACGTCCAGCGACCGCTGCCACACCGGGATCAATGCATCGGCGAGCTGCAGATGGAGGTAGGCGGCGGTGATGGCGAAGCGACTGATCCGCTGCTGCTCCATTTGCTGCGACCGTGCGGCCGCAAGGTTGGCCCTGGCGGCATCCCTGAGCGGGCCACGGCGAAAATCGATCAGCGGATAACTGAGCGCCAGACCGAGATTGCCGAAGGCGTTCTGCACCACCGCATACCCCTGGCTGCCCAGGTTGAGGTTGAGGTCGCCGATGGTGGAGACATTGCTGATGAAGTTGATGTCGGTGCCCACCTGGGCGTAGGTGCCCAGGCCCAGCAGATCCAGCTTCGGCAGGAAGGCGCTGCTGGCCAGTGCCACGAGCGAGCGGTTCTGCTCGATGGCCACCGCGGCGCTCTGCAGCGGCAGCGAACGCTCCAGCCCCAGGGCCAGCGCCTGCTCGAGGCTGAGGCGCAGCACGGCCGGAGGCGGGCCTGGTGTGGCCGCTGTGGCTGGCATGGCCACGGTGGCCGTCAGCAGCGGCCAGGCGATGGCCCACCAGGCGATCTGGCCTCGGCAGCTGCGGCCAACCAATCGACACCACCGGACGTGGCGCGTACCCTACGTGCTCCTTTCGGTGGTGCCCTTCGGGCCTGTGGCGAATGCCCGAAGCGCCGGCCAGCACCACCACGGCGCCAGCGCCGCTGTTGCCCCGACTGCTGCCGATCGCGGCCGTGAGTGCCCTGGCGCTGACCTGGGCCTTCGCCCCCGGGGTGCCTGTGCTGGTGCATGGCGGCGCCCTGCTGATGGAGCCGGACAGCCGCGCCGGCGTCTATGCCCGCTCCGCCGGCCAGATTCAGCGCCTGGCGGCGGAGGTGGGGGCGCCGCTGCGTCAGGGCCAGCTGCTGGCCACGATCAATCGGGTTGATCAGGCGGCACCGGGGGGCGGCTGGGTGGCGGCCAACCCTGAGGCGATCCGGCGCCAGAACCAGGCGATCGATCTCCAGCAGCAGGCGATGCGCAGCCAGATCGACACCCTGCGCACAAGCAATCAGCCGATCGGCCAACAGCTCGCCGCCCTCGAATCGCTGCGGCGCGACGAGGTGATTCCGCGCTACAGCCCGCTCTGGGTGGGCGCTCAGGACCTCTACCTGCGCAACCGGAGCCAGATCCGTGCCCTGGAAGGTCAGATCGCCCAGCTGGAGGCCGGCCGCGCCGAACTGCAGGCCCAGCTGGTCAGCCAGCAGGTGTTCTCCCCCCGCGCCGGCACGCTGTTGTCGCTGCTGGTGGCCCCGGGGCAGGCGGTGGTTCCGGGCCAGCGGATCGCGGTTGTCGGAGCCCCTCCGCAGGCGGTGTCACGCCACCGCACCGCCATCACCCTGTTCACCGAGGCCGACACCAGCCGCCTGCGGCCCGGAGCCCGGGTCCAAGTGGAACCCCAGCTTCAGAGCCGTGACCGCTACGGCGGCACCGCGCAGCGCTACGGCGCGCTGACGGGCCGCATCCGTTCGTTGTCACCGATCTCCCTGGATGCCGAAGCGCTCACCCATGTGCTGGGCGACAGCGATCTGGCGGCCAGCCTGGCGGCTCGCAGCCGCCAGGAGGCCTTCGGGGAAGGCGGCGATCCGCTCGCCACCCTGGGCAACAAGGTCACCGCGCCGGTGATGCTGGTGCTGGTGGATCTGGAGCCGGCGGCCACCCCCAGCGGCCTGCGCTGGAGCGGTGGCAACGGCCCCGATCTTGAGCTTGAGAACGGCACGCCGGCCCTGGCCCGGGTTGAACTGGAGCGGCGTCCGCTGGTCAGCTTCGTGCTGCCGTTTCTGCGCTGGCTGGGGGGGACCGAGCGATGAGCAACCCCCGCGTTGAGGCCGTCGCCGCCCGCGCCCGCCGCCGCCCGTTGCGGCAGTCGTTGGTCCCCTGGCTGGCGCCCTGGGCGGCCCCGGCCCCGTGGCTGGCCCTGCTGTTGCTGGCGCTGGCGGCCGCCAGCAGCCCGCCCCGGCTGTGGTTCTGGGTGGCTCTGCTGGGGGTGGTGCTGCTGGTGGGTTGGATCCAGGCCCTCGGCGGCCGGCCTCGGTGACCGGCGCCGCAGCCCCGCTGCCCTCGCGGGGCCTGCGTGCCGCCCTGGTGATCGCCCAGGCCAGCGGCTTCACCGCGGCGCTGGCGGCCGGCCTGGGCCTCGACAGCGGCGCGGCCGCCTACGGGGTGATCGTGGCGGCGCTGGTGGTGCGCCCGGATTTCAGCCGCTGGCCCCTGCCCGTGTACCCGGTGCTGGTGGGGCTGAGCGGCCTTTCGATGGCGATCGGGCTGCTGATCGGTGAGGCCTTCGCCGGAGCGCCGGAGGTGTTCGTGTTCGGCCTGGTGGCCGCGCTCATGCAGGTGCTGATGCTGCTGTTGCCCGGCGCGTTGCGGCCGCTCGGCAACGTGCTCGCCATCACCGGTGTGCTGCCGCTGCTGAACGCCACCAGCAGCTGGCTGAGCCTGGGCAACGAACTGGCCGCCATCGCGCTCGGGCTCGTGGTCGGCAGTGTCGTGCAGGTGGTGTGGAGTCCGGCCGGGCACCAGGCGCCAGCGGAGGAGCCTGAGCCGGCTGCCGCCGACCCGCCGCTGGCCGCGCGCCTGGCGGCGGGTCTGGCCTCGCCGTTCTTCTGGCGCAAGCTGGTGGTGGCCGTACTGGCGTTGCCGATCGGCGAAGGCCTGGGCGCCGTCGCCCCCAAATACCTCTATTTCGGCGTGGTGCTGCTGCTCAACGACAGCCTCGGCGCCACCCTGGCGCGGGTGCGCGATCGCATGGTGGGAGTCAGCCTCGGTGTGCTGATGCCGCTGCTGGTGTTTGACAGCTTTGGCCTCAGCCCGCTCAGCACCGCCGTGGTCATGGGCGGAACCGCGGCGCTGGTGGTGGCGCTGCAGGGCGAGGCGTACCTGCGCACCGCGCTGATCTCCAGCGGGGTGGCCTTTGTCGGATACGGACCGCTGGTGGCCTGGTACATCCCTCACCGCTGGCTGGATTACCTGCTGGGCTCCGCTTTGGCTGTGGTGGCAGGCCTGCTGTTCCGGCCCACCTCCGCACTGCAGCAATACCGCGCCCTGCTGCGCCGCAGCCCGGTTGCGCAGGACGCTGCCCGGCGGCTGTATCCGGCGGCGCTGGAGGAGGCCCGCTGGACGGGGCAGGTGCCTCCCGCCTTGCCCCCTGTGCCGGGGCCGCCTGCGCAGGCAACGCCGGTGAGGCCATGACCGACGCCGCTGCCGGCGCTGCGAACGTTCCTGCTGAACCTGCTCCAGCCCCGCGCCGCTGCAAGAGTGTGGCCGGCAATTGCGTCCCCCATGCATCTCACCCCCCAGGAGAAGGACAAGCTCCTGATCGTCACCGCGGCCCTGCTGGCGGAACGGCGCCTGGGTCGCGGTCTCAAGCTCAACCACCCCGAAGCCGTGGCCTGGCTCAGCTTTCAGGTGCTGGAAGGCGCCCGTGATGGCAAGAGCGTGGCCGCGCTGATGGAGGAAGGCAGCACCTGGCTCCGGCGTGACCAGGTGATGGAGGGCGTTCCCGAACTGATCCCCGAGGTGCAGATGGAGGCCACCTTCCCCGACGGCACCAAGCTCGTCACCCTCCACGACCCGATCCGCTGATCCCCCCTGATCGCTCCGCCTGCATGTCTCCTCTGATCCCTGGCGAACTGCTGCCGGAGCCCGGCAGCCACGAACTCAACGCCGGCCGGCCCGTCACCACGCTCAATGTGGCCAACCGCGGCGACCGCCCGGTGCAGGTGGGCTCCCACTTCCATTTCTATGAAGCCAACGACGCGCTGGTGTTCGACCGCGACAGTGCCCGCGGCCAGCGGCTCGACATCCCGGCCGGCACGGCAATCCGCTTCGAGCCCGGTGATCAGCGGGAGGTGCAGCTGATCCCCCTGGCCGGCGCGCGCCGGGTCTTCGGCTTCAACGGCCTGGTCAACGGCCCGCTCGACTGAAGCGGCGCCACCAGCGCGCGCTGCCCCTGCCCTGCGACGGCCACCTCGGCCCCCCCCACCGTCCTCCTCGACTTTCCTCAGCCATGCCCTATCGGATGGATCGGCGGGCCTACGCCGAAACCTATGGCCCCACCACCGGCGACCGGCTGCGGCTGGCCGACACCGAGCTGTTCCTCGAGGTGGAGAAGGATTTCACCACCTATGGGGAAGAGGTGAAGTTCGGCGGCGGCAAGGTGATCCGCGACGGCATGGGTCAGGCCCAGACCCCCCGCTCCGGGGGGGCCGTGGACACCGTGATCACCAATGCTCTGATCCTCGACTGGTGGGGGATCGTCAAGGCCGACATCGGTCTGCGGGACGGCCGGATCTGCGCGATCGGCAAGGCGGGCAACCCCGACATCACCGATGGGGTGACGATCGTCATCGGTCCCGGTACCGAGGCGATCGCCGGTGAGGGCCACATCCTCACCGCCGGCGGCATCGACACCCACATTCATTTCATCTGTCCGCAGCAGGTGGAAACCGCCCTGGCCAGCGGGGTCACCACCCTGCTCGGTGGCGGCACCGGCCCGGCCACGGGCTCCAACGCCACCACCTGCACCCCCGGCGCCTTCCACATGGCCCGCATGCTGCAGGCGGCCGAGGGGCTGCCGGTGAACCTGGGCTTCTTCGGCAAGGGCAACGCCAGCACCCCCGAGGCGCTCGAGGAGCAGATCCGTGCCGGTGCCGTCACCCTCAAGCTCCACGAAGACTGGGGCACCACCCCCGCCGCCATCGACTGCTGCCTGTCCGTGGCGGATCGCTTCGACATCCAGGTGGCGATCCACTCCGACACCCTCAACGAAGCGGGGTTCGTGGAGGACACGATCCGCGCCATCGGCGGCCGCACCATCCACACCTTCCACACCGAAGGCGCCGGCGGCGGCCACGCGCCGGACATCATCCGCATCTGCGGCGAAGCCAACGTGCTGCCCAGCTCCACCAACCCCACGCGCCCCTACACGCGCAACACCCTGGAGGAGCACCTCGACATGCTGATGGTGTGCCACCACCTCGATCCCTCGATCCCGGAGGATGTGGCCTTCGCCGAATCGCGCATCCGCCGCGAAACGATCGCCGCCGAAGACATCCTCCACGACATCGGCGCCTTCTCGCTGATCGCCAGCGATTCCCAGGCCATGGGCCGCGTCGGCGAGGTGATCACGCGCACCTTCCAGACCGCCCACAAGATGAAGGTGCAGCGGGGAGCCCTGCCGGGCGACTCGGAGCGCAACGACAACACCCGCCTCAAGCGCTACATCGCCAAGGTCACGATCAACCCGGCGATCGTGCACGGCCTCGACAGCCAGATCGGTTCGGTGGAGGTGGGCAAGCTGGCGGATCTGGTGCTTTGGAAGCCGGGTTTCTTCGGGGTCAAGCCAGAGATGGTGATCAAGGGCGGCTCGATCGTCTGGGCCCAGATGGGCGATGCCAACGCCTCGATCCCCACCCCCGGCCCGGTGCATGGCCGGCCGATGTTCGCCGCCTTCGGCAAGGCCCTGGCCCCCAGCTGCCTCACCTTCCTCTCCCAGGCCGCCCTCGATGACGACCTGCCCAGAAAGCTGGGACTCGAGCGGCCCTGCGTGCCGGTGGTGAACACCCGCGGCATCGGCAAGGCCGAGATGCGCAACAACACGGCCCTGCCGAAGGTGGAGGTGGATCCCCAGACCTACGAAGTGTTCGCCGATGGGGAGCTGCTCACCTGCGAGCCCGCCGACGTGCTGCCGATGGCGCAGCGGTATTTCCTGCTCTGAGGGTCGGATTCACTGCCAGGGCCGATCAGGGCGGGCCGGAGCCTAGGCCGGCCGGGCCTGATCGGTAGCAACCATGACGGGTCGGCCCCGCGCCGCTGTTCATGATTGAGCCCGATGCGGCTGCCCATGTTCACCGACTACAAGCCCGCAAAGGGCTACGACGAATATTTCAGCGCCTCTTCCCAGCCCCGCTCCGCCCTGCGGCCCCTGCTCTCGTCCCTGGGCCAGCTGGGCATCGAAGAGATCAACCGCAACCACGCGGCCGCCGGCATGCTGCTCAAGCGCCTCGGGGCCACCTTTCGTCTCAATGGCTCCGGTGAGCAGGGCGGCGAGCGGATCCTGCCCTTCGACCCCCTGCCGCGGCTGATCCGCGCGGGCGAATGGCAGCGGCTGGAGAAGGGCCTGATTCAGCGCCTCGAAGCGATCGACTGCTTCCTCGCCGACGTTTACAGCGACCAGAAGATCCTCAACGACGGCGTCATCCCCCGCGCCGACGTGATCAGCTCCCATGGCTGGCGCCCGCAGATGGCGGGGTTCAAGCCGCCGCTGGATCGCTGGTGCCACGTGTCCGGCCTCGATCTGATCCGTGACGGCAAGGGCACCTGGCGCGTGCTGGAAGACAACCTCCGCTGCCCCTCGGGCGTGGCCTACTTCCTGGAAAACCGCCGCGTGATGAAGCGGATGTTCCCCAGCCTGTTCTCCGGGCCCACGGTGCAGCCGATCGACGATTACCCCTCCCATCTGCTCCAGACCCTGCGGGAACTGGCCCCATGGACCGACACTCCCTCGGTGGTGCTGCTCACCCCGGGCGTGTTCAACAGCGCCTATTTCGAGCACAGCTACCTGGCCCAGCAGATGGGCATCCAGCTGGTGGAGGGCCGCGATCTGGTCTGCGAGGGCAACCGGGTGTGGATGCGCAGCACCGCCGGGCTCGAGCCGGTGGATGTGATCTACCGCCGCATCGACGACGACTTCCTCGATCCGGCCGTGTTCCGCAGTGATTCGATGCTGGGCGTGCGTGGGCTGATGGAGGCCTATGCCGCCGGCCGGGTGGCGATCGCCAACGCGCCGGGCACCGGCGTTGCCGACGACAAGCTGATCTACGCCTACGTACCAGACATGATCCGCTACTACCTGGCGGAGGAGCCGATCATCGAGAACGTTCCCACCTATATCTGCGCCCGGCCCGAGGACCAGGCCTACGTGCTGGCCCACCTCAAGGACCTGGTGGTGAAAGCGGTGGGAGAAGCCGGGGGCTACGGCATGCTGATCGGCCCGCACGCCGATCCGGCCGAGATCCTCTCCTTCGCCGACAAGATCAAGGCCGATCCCCGCAACTTCATCGCCCAGCCCACCCTGGAGCTCTCCACCGTGCCCTCGCTCAGCGAAGGCGAGCTCTACCCCTGCCACGTCGATCTGCGGCCCTACGTGCTGCGGGGCAAGGGGGCCTGGGTGAGCCCGGGCGGCCTCACCCGGGTGGCGCTGCGCCGCGGCTCGCTGGTGGTCAACTCGTCGCAGGGCGGAGGATGCAAGGACACCTGGATCGTGGATGAGACCTCATGCTGAGCCGCGTCGCCGATTCCCTCTACTGGATCAACCGGTACGTCGAGCGGGCCGAGAACATCTCCCGCTTCCTTGAAGTGAGCGAGGCGATGGCGCTCGACTGCCCGCCGGGCAGCGCCGAACCCTGGCTGCCGTTGATCGATGCCAGCGGCGACCGCGAGCTGTTCGACCGCCTCTACCCCGATGGTGGGCCCACCGATGTGGTGCGCTTCCTGGTGCGCGAGCCGGACAACCCGAGCAGCATCGTCAACTGCATCGCCACCGCCCGCGAGAACGCCCGCCAGATCCGCGAGGTGATCACCACGGAGATGTGGGAGCAGATCAACGACCTCTATCTCACACTCAAGGAAAGCGACCATTTCTGGCGCCTGCCGGCCCAGGAGCAGCTGCACGAGGTGCGCCGGGCCTGCCAGCTGTTCTATGGCGTCACCGATGCCACGCTCAGCCGCGATCTCTCCTGGCAGTTCAGCAAGCTGGGGCGCCTGGTGGAGCGCGCCGACAAGACCAGCCGCATCCTTGATGTGAAGTACTTCCTGCTGCTGCCGAGCCCGGAAGAGGTGGGCGGCGTGCTCGATGAACTGCAGTGGATCTCCCTGCTGCGCTCGGCCGGGGCCTATCAGATGTTCCGCCAGTCGCAGCAGCGGGCGATCGAGCCCAAGGCGGTGGCGGCCTTCCTGCTGCTCGATCCGATCTTCCCCCGCTCGGTGCGGTATTGCCTCGAAGGCCTCAGCAAGTCGCTGCGGGTGATCCGCGGCAACCCGGTGCCCGGCCCGCCCGACGACCTGGAATGCCTCTCCGGTCTGATGCTGGCCAACTGGAGCTACGTGCGCATCGACGAGCTGATCGGGCGTGGCCTGCATGAAGCGATCGACCAGTTCCAGAGTGATCTCAACCACCTGCATGGTCTGATCAGCGACCGCTACTTCGTCACCGTCACCCACGCCTCCCCGTCGCCGGCCTGCGTGCAGTCGGGCGCTGTCGAGGCCCAGTCGATGGCCTCCTCCAGCGCCTCGGCTGTGCCCCCGCCACCCCTGCCCACCGCCTCCTCCCCGGCATGCGCGCCCGCGTAACCCATACCCTTTCGTATCGCTACAGCGCGCCGGTCCAGCTGGGTCCCCATCGCCTCTGCCTGCGGCCCCGGGCCCACGGGTTCCAGCGTCTGGTGAGTTTCGAGCTGTTCTTCTCGCCCGATCCCCACCGGCTGCATCTGCTGGTGGCCGCCAGCGGTGATGACGTGCTGCGGGCCCGCTTCGCGGGCAGCACGGACAGCTTCGAGATCCGCGCCACCAGTGAGGTGGACACCCAGATGCCGCCCCTGCTGCAGGCCTGCCTGGAGGAGAACGAGCCCCTGCTGCCCTATCCGGTGGGCCTGCTGAACAGCGACCTCAAGGGCTCCCTCGATGGCTGGCTGCCCAATGGCCAGCACGAGCCGGCGGCGGTGGAGCTGGCCCAGGAGGCGTTGATGGGCAGCGACCAGCGGGCGCTGATGTTCCTGCAGCAGCTGGTGGAGATGATCCAGGACCGGGTCAAGTACACCCAGAGGCATGTCGGGCCGGCCTGGCCCGCCGGCCGCACGCTCAAGGAGCGGGTGGGCTCCTGCCGTGATCTGGCCGTGCTGATGATCGAGGCCTGTCGCTGCGTGGGCCTGCCCGCCCGTTTTGTTAGCGGCTATCACCTGGTGGAGCCAAGGCCGCAGCGCTACGACCTGCATGCCTGGGCGGAGGTGTATCTGCCCGGTGCCGGTTGGCGGGGCTTCGATCCCAGCGGCCAGGGGGCCATCGACGACCGCTACATCCCCCTGGCCACCTCCTCCAAGTCCGGCCTTACCGCGGCGGTGTCGGGAAGCTTCTCCGGACCACCCGGTGTGAAAAGCGAACTCAGTTGGGCGATCAGCGCCGATGTGCTGAGCGAGGAACACACCGTGCCGAACCTGCTGCAACTCTGATCCCGCCTTGATTCCGGCCGCAGTCACGGCCAGGTGTCCCTGGCGCGGCAAACGGAAAATGAACCTGAATTGGTAACCGTTGGCGCAGCATCAGGGCCACAGTCCGCAGCATGAAGGTCCGATTGCTGATAAGCACCCCATGGCCGCCACCACAGCACCCCCCGCTGACCGCGACTACTTCTCTTCTGCGGATGGTCGGGCGCTGGCGGAGGGCATCCGCCGCCACCTGTTCTCCAGCCTGGCCAAGTCGCCATCGTTGGCCACCCGCCACGACTACTACCGCGCCCTGGCGCTGGCGGTGCGTGACCAGCTGCTGCACAACTGGGTCGACACCGCCGAGGCCTACACCCAGGAAGGGGTGCGTACCGTCAGCTACCTCTCCGCCGAGTATCTGCTTGGCCCACACCTCGACAACAACCTGGTGAACCTGGGGTTGCGCGAGGCGGCCAAGGATGCCTGCGACGAACTTGGTGTCGACCTTGAGGAGCTAATCGCCGAGGAGCCCGAACCGGGCCTGGGCAACGGCGGCCTCGGCCGCCTGGCGGCCTGCTTCCAGGAATCGTTGGCCAGCCTGGAGCTGCCTGCGATCGGTTACGGCATCCGCTACGAGTTCGGCATTTTCCGCCAGCAGATCAGCAACGGCTGGCAGGTGGAGAGCACCGATCCCTGGCTGGCGCAGAGCAACCCCTGGGAGGTGATTCGCCCCGAGTGGACCTACCCGGTGCAGATCGGCCAGCATGTGGTGCTGGGCGTCGCCTACGACACGCCGATCCTTGGCTATGGCGTCAAGACCACCAACACGCTGCGGCTGTGGTCGGCGCAGGCCCCGGAGGCCTTCGATTTCGCTTCCTTCAACGCCGGTGACTACACCCGCGCGGTGCTGCAGAAGGTGGAGTCGGAAACGCTCTCCAAGGTGCTGTATCCCAACGACGAGCTTGAACAGGGCAAGCGCCTGCGGCTCAGCCAGCAGATCTTCTTCGTGAGCTGCTCCCTGCAGGACATGTTCCGCATCCTCAAGGGGCAGGGTCTGCCGGTCACCGAGTTCCACCACAAGTTCGCGGTGCAGCTCAACGACACCCACCCGGCCATCGCCGTGGCCGAGCTGATGCGGCTGCTGATCGATGAGCACGGCGCCGACTGGGACACCGCCTGGTCGATCACCACCGCCAGCGTGAACTACACGAACCACACACTGCTGCCTGAGGCGCTCGAGACCTGGGGGCTGGAGCTGTTCGCCCAGCTGCTGCCCCGCCAGCTCGAGATCATCTACGAGATCAACGCCCGCTTCCTGCGCATGGTGCGCATCCGCTACCCGGGCCAGCCCGAGCTGCTGGAGCGGCTGTCGCTGATCCAGGAGGGGCCCCAGCGCAAGGTGCGGATGGCGAACCTGGCGGTGGTGGGCAGCCAGAAGGTGAACGGGGTGGCGGAGCTGCACAGCGACCTGGTGCAGTCTCAGCTGTTCCCCGAGTTCGCCGATCTCTGGCCCGATCGCTTCACCAACGTCACCAACGGCGTCACACCCCGCCGCTGGATCGCGGTGGCCAATCCGTTCCTCTCCGGCCTGCTCGACGAGACGATCGGCCGCGGCTGGCGGCGGGATCTGGCCGAGCTCAAGGGCCTCGAGGCCCATGCCGATGACGGTGCCTTCCTGGAGCGCTGGCGCAGCGTGCGCGATCAGGCCAAGCAGCGGCTGGCCGCCACCATCCACCACGACCTTGGCGTGCTGGTGGACCCCTCGTCGCTGTTCGACGTCCAGGTGAAGCGGATCCACGAGTACAAGCGCCAGCACCTGGCCGCGCTGCAGATCGTGGAGCGCTACCTGCGGCTGCGCAACGGTGAGGACCTGCCGCCCCGCACCTTCATCTTCGGGGGCAAGGCGGCGCCGGGCTACCACATGGCCAAGCTGATCATCCGGCTGATCGGCGGTATCGCCGAGATCGTCAACATGGACCCGGCCATGGACGGCCGCATGCGGGTGGTCTTCCTGCCCAACTTCAGTGTCAGCCTCGGCCAGAAGGTCTATCCCGCTGTGGACCTCTCCGAGCAGATCTCCACCGCCGGCAAGGAGGCCTCCGGCACCGGCAACATGAAGATGGCGCTCAACGGCGCCGTCACGATCGGCACCCTCGATGGCGCCAACGTGGAAATCCGCGAGCTGGTGGGCCACGAGAACTTCTTCCTGTTCGGCCACACCGCCGAGCAGATCGAATCGCTCAACCGCAACGGCTACCACCCGATGCCCTGGCTGGAGAACGATCCGATCGCCCGCGAAGCGATCGAGCTGATCGGCTCGGGCCACTTCAGCGAAGGCGACCGCGACCTCTTCCACCCACTGCTGGCCAACCTCTGCGGCAGCGATCCGTTCCGGGTGATGGCCGACATGGGCGACTACCGCCGCGCCCATAACGCCGTCGATCAGGCCTGGCAGAACCCCGCCAGCTGGAGCCGCATGTCGGTGCTGAACACAGCCCGCTGCGGCTTCTTCTCTTCCGACCGCTCGATCGCCGAGTACGCCGAACGCATCTGGAAGGTGGCGCCGGTGCCGATCAATGCCTGCACCGTGATTCCTGCCAGCCTGCGGACTACCCCTCACTGACCATGCCCTTCACCCCCGCGTCTGCGCCCGCCGACTCCCTGCAACGGCCCGCGCCCCCTCCCCTGACTTCCACCCCCGGCTGGATGGCGGCCACGGCCGTTGAAGCGGAGCACCGGCTGCAGGCCGCGGGCCTCCACCTCACCCTGGGCGGTGAACCCACCTACGTGCCGCTCAAGCCCGAAGGGGCCGAATGGTCGGTCACCGCCGATGGGCCCACCAAGCTGGCCTACGCCCATGGCCTGGCGGCGGAGATTCAGCGCCGCACCTGGCCCGGCAGCACCTTGATGTACTGCCCGGGCAAGCGCTACGACGGCGAGGTGAACCCGCGCTGGGCGCTGCGGTTGATCACCGGCCTCGATGGCCTGCCCCTGGTGCGCTGGCCCCAGGACGCTGCGGCGGGGCGCCCACCGGAGTTCGGTGCGCCCTTCTGCCTGCCTCCCCTGCCGCGCAAACGCGCCAAGGCCTTTCTGGAGGCCGTCGGCTCGGCCCTGGGCTGCGCCTTCAAGCCACTCAAGCTCAAGGATCCCCTCGCCCCCGACAACCGCGTCTGGGCGGTGCCGCTCTGCCACCACGCCGAGGCCAGCGAGGACGGCGAGCCCGCGGGTTGGCAGGCGGCCGAGTGGAGCCTCGCCAAGCGGCTCTGCCGCCTGCTGCCGGCCCCCGGTCCGGCCGGGCTGCGCCTGCCGCTTGTGCATTTCCCCGAGGGGGTGCTGCGTCAGGTGCTGACGCTGGAGATCCGCGATGACAGCTGGAACCTCTTTCTGCCGCCGCTGGCGCGCGAGCCCCTGCTCGAGCTGCTGACGGTGATCGCCGCCGCCAGCGCGGGCTGGAGCCAGCCCGAACTCAGCGGCATGCTGCCTGTTGATGTGGACGGCCAGTGGCAGGTGCTGGGCCTCACCGCCGACCCCGGCGTGCTGGAGGTCAACCTGCCGGTGTGCCACGGCTGGGCCGACTACGCCGGCTGGATGCAGACCCTGGCCGAGGCGGGCGTGGCGGTGGGCCTCTGCAGCTCGAAGGGTGAGGGCCTGGAGCAGCAGGGCACCGGCGGCGGCAACCACCTGCTCTGGGGCGGCGCCAGCCTTGAGGCCAACCCGTTCTTCAGCCGGCCAGCCTGGCTGGTGGGGATCCTGCGCTTCTGGCAGCACCATCCCAGCCTCTCCTATCTCTTCAGCAACAGCTCGGTGGGCCCGTCCTCCCAGGCGCCGCGCCTCGATGAGGGCAGTGCCAGCCCCCTCGATCTCCGACTGGCCCACAGCGCCCTGGAGCAGTTGCCCGAGGGCGATCAGCGGGTGCTGATCAGTGAAACCCTGCGCCACCTCCATGCCGACCGCAGCGGCAACACCCACCGCAGCGAAATCAGCTTCGACAAGTTCTGGAACCCCGCCTGGCCCAGCGGCTGCCAGGGCCTGATCGAATTCCGGGCGATCGAGGCCCTGCCCAGGGCGGAGTGGGCCGCGGCGATCGCCCTGCTCTGGAGCGCGCTGGCGGCGCACCTGCTGGATCCGATCCACCGCCCCACCGAGCTGATCACCTTCAACGAGCGCCTTCACGATGAGGCGCTACTGCCCCATGCGCTCTGGAGCGATCTGCAGGAGGTGCTGCAGCAGCTGGATGCCGACGGCCTCGACATGCAGCCCGAGCCCTACCGGCAGATCTGGAACTGGCGCTTCCCGTTGCTGCTCTCCTGGGAGCAGCAGGGCGCCCGGCTGGAGATCCGCCGTGCCCTGGAGCCCTGGCCGCTGCTGTGCGACACCCCGGCGGAGGGCGGCACCACCAGCCGCTTCGTCGACAGCTCCCTGCAGCGCCTGGAACTGCGGGCGAACGAGGCGTTCCTGGCCGCCTACCGGCTGCGCCTCTGCGGCCGTGACCTGCCGCTCGCGGACGGCTGGCTGGGGATCCGCTACCGCCACAGCAGCCTGTTCCCTTCCCTGCATCCCTGCATCCCGAACCAGTTGCCCCTGCAGCTGGAGATCCTCGCGGCAGGCAGCGGGGAGCGGCTGGTCTGCTTCCGCCGCGATGGTGAGCCGCATCACTTCGTGCCCGATCCTGAGCCCCTCGAGCCGCTGGCGGCGCCGGCCTGGCCATTGCCGGAGCCCGGCCTGCGCACCATCGACCTCCGCCTGGGTTGAAGCGCCCCCGAGGGGCGAGGCGGCTGGCCATCGCTGCCGATCAGTAGGGTCCGAAAGCACACCCAGCCTTTGCAATGGCCGCGCTTCTGATCACCGGTGGGGCAGGCTTCATCGGCAGTCACCTCTGTGTGCTGCTGCTGCAGCTGGGCCATCGCCTGGTGGTGCTCGACGACTTCTCCAACAGCTCCCCGGAAGCCCTGCGCCGGGTCGAGGAACTGGCGGGGGCGCCGCTGCATCTGATCCAGGGCGACATCCGTGATCCGGCCGCCCTGGAACGGGCGTTCGCCGCTGCAGCGATCGAGGCCGTGATCCATCTGGCGGGTTGCAAGGCGGTGGGCGAGTCGGTAGCCGACCCCCTGCGCTACTGGGATGTGAACGTGGGCGGCAGCGTGCGGTTACTGGCGGCCATGCGCCAGGCCGGTTGCCGCACGATCGTGTTCAGCAGCAGCGCCACGCTCTATGGCTTCACCAGCGTGGTGCCGATCCCCGAATCCGCGCCGGTGGCACCGGTGAACCCTTACGGCGAAACCAAGGCCGCGGTGGAGCGCCTGCTGGCCGATGTGGCGGCCAGCGAACCCGGCTGGCGGGTGGCCCTGCTGCGCTACTTCAACCCCTGTGGCGCCCATCCCAGCGGCCGCATCGGCGAAGATCCCGGCGGCCTGCCCAACAACCTCTTCCCCTTCGTGAGCCAGGTGGCGATCGGCCGGCGGCCCTTCCTGCGCGTCTTCGGCGGTGACTGGCCCACGGCCGATGGCACCGGCGTGCGCGACTACATCCACGTCATGGACCTGGCCGACGGCCATCGCGCGGCCCTTGAGGTGCTGCTGGCAGAAGCTCCCCAGCGCCTTACCCTCAACCTCGGCAGCGGTGCGGGGCATTCGGTGCTGGAGGTGGTGCGCGCCTATGAGCGGGCCAGCGGACGGCCGATCGCCTACCGCATCGAAGAGCGTCGGCCTGGGGATGTGGCGGTGTCGGTGGCGGATCCCGCCCTGGCGGCCGAGCGGCTGGGCTGGCGCACTGAGCGTGGCCTGGACGTTATCTGCCGGGACGGCTGGGCCTGGCAGTCGGCCAATCCGGCGGGGTATGGCCCCGGGTAAGCGTCAGCTGGCCGCCTGGGCGATGCCGCGGTGGGGGGCGTCGGTGCGGCCGTAGACGTCATCGAAGCGCACGATGTCGTCTTCGCCGAGATAGGGGCCGCTCTGCACCTCGATCATCTCCACGGCGATCTTGCCGGGGTTCGACAGCCGGTGCTTCGAGCCGAGCGGGATGTAGGTGCTCTGGTTCTCGCCCACCATCTCCTGGAGGCCGTCTTTCTCCACCACGGCGGTGCCTTTCACCACCACCCAGTGCTCGGCGCGGTGGTGGTGCATCTGCAGCGACAGCGAAGCGCCCGGTTTCACCAGGATCTTCTTCACCTGCCAGCGCTCTCCCTCCACAACGCCGTCGTAGTGGCCCCATGGGCGGTAGATGCGGCGATGGGCCTTGCCTTCCGAGGCGCCCGCCGCTTCCAGCTGGTTGACGATCATCTTGACGTCCTGGGCCCGGTCGCGGTGGGCCACCAGCACCGCATCGTCGGTTTCGACCACCACCAGATCATCGACGCCGAGGCCCACCACCAGCCGGTGCTCGCTGCGCAGATAGCAGTTGCGCGACCCCTCGCTGATCACCCGGCCGCGCAGCACGTTGCCCGAAGCATCCCGCTCGCCGGTGTCCCACAGGGCGCTCCAGCTACCCACATCGCTCCAGCCCGCCTCCAGCGGCAGCACCGAACCGAGCGCCGTGCGCTCCATCACGGCCACGTCGATGGCCAGGCTGGGGCAGCTGGCAAAGGATTCCTGCTCCAGACGCAGGAAATCCAGGTCGGCGGAATCCTGCTCCAGGGCGGCGCGGCAGGCGCTCACGAGTTCGGGGGTGAGCCGCTCCAGCTCGGCCAGGATGGCGCTGGCCTTGAACAGGAACATGCCGCTGTTCCAGGTGAAGCGTCCCGAGGCGAAGAACTGCTCGGCGGTGGCCCGGTCGGGCTTCTCCACGAAGCGGGCGATCGGCACCGGCTCCAGAGGGCCGGCGGCGGCACCGTTTGTGGGCGCAGCGGCGAAGGGCAGGGCCGCCTCGATGTAGCCGTAGCCGGTTTCCGGCGCGGTGGGCACGATGCCGAAGGTCACCAGGCGGCCGGCCGCGGCGGCGGGACGACCCGCCGTGATCGCCGCGCGGAAGGCGGCGCCGTCGCGGATCACGTGATCGGCGGCCAGCACCAGCAGCAGCGGATCCTCACCGCGGGCGGTGGCCTGCAGGGCGGCCACGGCGATCGCCGGCGCGGTGTTGCGCCCCACCGGCTCCAGCAGGATCGCGGCTGGATCCACGCCGATCTGGCGCATCTGCTCGGCCACGATGAAGCGGTGGTCTTCGTTGCAGACCAGCAAGGGCGGCGCCAGCTGGGGCAGGCCCTCCAGCCGTTGCTGGGTCTGCTGCAGCAGGGTGGTGTCGTCGCTGCCGGCCAGCGCCCAGTACTGCTTCGGGTAGGAGGCGCGCGAGAGCGGCCAGAGACGCGTGCCGGTCCCTCCGCAGAGAATCACCGGCACGAGAAACGCGATCTCTGAGCTCATGGTCGGAGAAGAGACCGGATAGGCACGCAGTTTATGGAGGTGGTCAGGGATCCAGCAAACCCGGCGGCGGTGTGATTTCCAGCCACCCTTCGCTGACCTCCACCCGCGGCACGATCGGTGTCACGAAGGGGATCAGCACCCGCCGCCCCTCGCTCAGCCTCACCTCCAGCAGGTCATTCCCGGCGTGGATCAGGTCGACGACGGTGCCGATTGGCGTGCCGCCGGGCGCCAGCCGCACCTCCAGCCCCTGCAGATCGAACAGGTGAAACTCCCCGTCGGCCAGCGGCGGGCGGTCACTCGCCTCCACCAGCAGGTCGTGCTGCACGATCGCCTCCGCCGCTGAGCGGTTGCCGATCCCCTCCAGCCGCACCACGAACAGCTCCCGCCCCGGCAGCTGACGGCCACTGAGCAGGCGCACAGGCCGGGGAGGCTCCTGCTGCTTCCGCAGCCAGCGGGGCCCCGGGCGGGTGAAGCGCTCCGGGAAATCGGTGCGCGGCAGCACGCGCAGCTCCCCTTCCAGGCCCTGGGCGGCCACGATCCGCCCCACCACCAGCCAGGGATCGGCCGCAGGGGCCTCCTGCGGCGGCAGGTCAGCCCCATCACGGCGCGGTGGTGCCCCTTTTGCCATCCCCGCTCGCCTGCATCAGCCTCGATAATGGCGCCACCCCTTCAGACCACCGATGGCTGTCAGCGCGCTGCCGATCCTGCCCGGGTCCACCGTGGTGGTCCGCGACCCACGCTCGATCTACAACGGCTACCGCGGCTTCGTGCAGCGCCTCAGCGGCAAGCAGGTGGCGGTGCTGTTCGAGGGCGGCAACTGGGACAAGCTGGTGACGCTGCCCCTCAGCAGCCTGGAGCAGGCCTGAGCGCTTCGGCGCCCTGCTCCAGTTCCAGCACCCTGAGCGCCGCGCTGGCCGCCTGCTGTTCGGCCTCGCGGCGCGAACGGCCCCAGCCTTCGCCCAGCGGTGATGCGGCGGCGTAGCTGGCCACCACCACGGCGCTGCGGAAGCGGCGCGGATCGCCATGCCCCTGGCTGCACTCTTCACAGCTGTAGGCGGGCAGACCCAGCCCCCGCGCCTGGGTCCATTCCTGCAGGGCCTGCTTCCAGTTGTGGCGGTGCGGATCGGCCAGCAGCGCCGCGATGCTCTCCGACCAGTGGGGGGAGAGCCAGCGGTGCACCGGCTCCAGGGTTCCCCAGGTTTCGTAGAGCGCGCCGATCAGGGCTTCACAGGCCTCGGCGCGGATCGTGCGCCGCGCTGCGGCATCCCCGGCCGCCATGGCGCCAAGCCGCACCACCGCATCGATCCCGCAGCGATCGCCCAGGTCCGCCAGCCAGCGGTCGCTGACGATCTGGGCCCGCAGCTCCGAACGCGCGCCCACGCTCAGCTGCGGGTGCAGGCGCTGCAGGTGCTCGGAGGCGGCCAGCCGCAGCACCGCATCGCCGAGAAACTCCAGCCGCTCATGGTTGCGCGCCAGGCCGGCGGAGGTGTGGGTGAGGGCCTCATCGATCGAAGCCAGACCCGACAGGCCCGTGCTGGGCTCCTCCAGCCCCAGGCTGGCCAGGAAGGCCAGCAGCTGGCGCTGCCGGCGGGGGCTCAGCGTTGGGCCTGGGGGCGTCATCGTCAGGGGGTGAAAGCAGGACGTAAGCCGGGTTCTGTTCCGTTCCGCCGGAGCGGACCGGGGCGGTCATCTATCTGGGACCGTTGTTACCAACGGCCTCGAGCGGCACACATGAAGCGGGACGGGTGTCATGGCCAACCCTTGTCCCTCGGCCTTGCTCCCGGCCGGGGTTTACCGAGCCAGCACCTCTCGATGCTGCTGGTGCGCTCTTACCGCACCTTTGCACCCTTGCCTGTGCTCGGTGGGCGAACCCCCCTGAGCCATCGGCGGTGTGTTTCTGTGGCACTCTCCTCACGGTCACCCGCACTGGGCGTTACCCAGCAAGCCTGGCCATTCGGGAGCCCGGACTTTCCTCAACCGGGCCCGGCGCCCGGCCCGAAGACCGAAACGCTGCCCCGATTGCGACCACCTCGCCTGCTTTCGTGGTCCATCATGCCCGCGTGGGCGGAGCTCATAATGGGCCGCAAGGGGCTGTAGCTCAGCCGGATAGAGCGACGGTTTCCTAAACCGTAGGTCGTGGGTTCGAGTCCCGCCAGCCCCGTGCCTCCTGAACGCAGCCGAAGCAAGGGCTCGTGTGCTGCCTGCGACCCGGGAAGCGCATGGGCGCCAGGCGTGGCCATCCGATTCCGACCGCCGCCGGTAGTTCCTGAGCGGTTCAGCACGGGCCGGGGGATGGGGCCGCGCTCAACCAACCCATTGCGCAGCAACCTTGTGACGAAGAGAGCCAGGCAGCGGGTGCTGGTGGTGTGCACCGGCAATTCGGCGCGCAGCATCATGGCGGAAGCCCTGTTTCAGGCCCTCGGTCAGGGGGCCGTCGAGGTCGCCAGCGCCGGCAGTGCCCCCACCGGGCGGGTCCATCCGCTGGCGCTGGAGCAGATCAGCCGCCTGCCCGTCGACCCCGGCCAGTTCACCAGCAAGAGCCTGGCGGCGGTGCTGGAGGCGTCGGCCGACCCGTTCGATCTGGTGATCACCGTGTGCGATCACGCGACCCGTCACTGCGACCCGCTGCCAGCCGGCACCACGCGGCTGCATTGGGGACTGCCCGACCCTGCTGCGCACACAGAGATGGAAGAGGCGAGAACAGCCTTCTCCGCCTGCTTTGACGTGCTGGCCCAACGGATCGGCGACCTGCTGGGCAGCGATCTGCAGCGGGCCTGAAGAGAGCGTGGCCCCCCTCCGAAGGCGCCAGGGTCGTTGATGGGTGTGAAGCGTCCTGCGGCTTAGCTGAGCGGCGGAAGCGGCGGATTTCTCTTGATCTCTCGCCTCTGATGGGCCCAACGGGATTCGCCCACAGAACCAGGCAGACGTTATCCGGGTGGTTGTCTTGGTTTCCATCGCCCGATTACATCTGCAAGCGCAACGATGGCACTGCCGCAGATGAGTCACTGCACGCTTTGTGCTTCGGTGGCCTGCTCGGTCAACATCAAAGGTGTTGGGTCCTAAACCGGCAGTGCGGCTGAAGCCAACCTGAAGGAGCTGATCGGGGTGGTGACGAGCGCTGCAGGGAACAGGAAGAATGTGATGGCTCTTGTGGGCTTCGTCTGGCGCTAACGCTTGCGCGAGAGCTTAGGTGTCGCCGCGGCTCACTTCTCCTGCTCGCTCCATGGCGAGCACACATCAATGAGGCAACCGGCTGGGTCAATCACCAGGAACCGGCGTTGACCGTAGAACTCGTTTCGCGGTTCCTGGATCACTGTTACGCCCATCTCCTGTGCCTTCTTGTAGACCTCATCGACATCCAGAACAACGAAGGTCACATACATTCCCGTCGGAGCGGTCTGGTAGGCCTTGGGGACGAGGTCATGCGTCCGCTTGATGATGCCGAACTCAAGCTCCAAGGGTCCCGGGGCTCCCAGCTGCACGTACCAATCACTGTCGTACTTCACCACAAAGCCCAGCAGCTGAACGTAGAAGTCACGGCATGCGGCGAGATCGTCGGCGCAGATGTTCGTGAGGATTCGGCTGAAGGACATGGCGGTAGATTGAGGACTGAATGTGACGCCTAACGCTTCAGTTCAGAGGCAGATTATGGAGATGGCATAGGCGGCACCATTCGCTCCCGTCTTCCGAATCTTGAGGTTAGGCCCCTTCACAAAGCAGACGCGCCCGGCACGCACGTTGATGGTTGCTACGTGCTCGCAGGTGGCCTGGCGAGTCACGCCTTGGATGCCGAGGAATCAGCCTCCCGACGGGTGAGCAGGTAACCCAGGGGGCCGAAGGAACCCACAGCCAGCGTGGCCAGGATCCAAGGCCAGGGGTTCCGCCCCTGCGCCCTCGCATCGCGCCACATCCACACCAACACGAGGGTCAGCGCAATCACCAGGTCGGCGAAGACCTGGGCTGCTGCGAAGCTGCGGAAATTCGGCTCGATGATGCCCCAGTAGCCGTGGTACCAGAGGGCTGCGCCACTCAGGGCAGCAAAGAGGGCAAGGACGATGACGATCAGAGCGCGTTGCATGGTGGGGGCATCAGCCGTGGAGCCTTTACTCTCTGATTATTTGGGAATGGGAGCAATTACCTCGGAGGTAATGGCTCGATCCATGGTCCTTGGTTGAACGCGGCATGTCCCTTGCATCTCCATCCCTCAGAGAGGCCCTCCAGAGGGCCCGCAAGGCCCGACGCGTCAGCCAACTTGAGCTGGCGCTGCAACTGGGGGTTTCCCAGCGCCATGTCAGCTTTGTCGAGAGCGGCCGCTCCCGTCCGAGCCGCGAGCTGCTGATCGCCTGGCTGCGGGTTCTCGACGCACCCCTGGCCCTCAGCAATGAGACATTGCTCATGGCCGGGTACGCCCCCGCCTACACCGAGGGGCAGCTGGACGATCCGTGGCTGGCCGATGCAGGACAGGCCCTCGAACAGCTGCTGAAGGCCCATGAACCCGCGCCGGCCCTGATCCTCGATGCCGAATGGAATCTGCTGCGCATGAACAGCGGGACCATCTGGTTGGCGACAACACTCATGCCATCCGCCGCGGCCCTGATGGGCCAGGGGCCCGTGAACCTCCTCGACCTGCTCACGCATCCGGAAGGTCTGGCTCGCCACGTGACCAACCTCGACGACGTGGGTCCGCGCTTCCTGGCGATGCTTCGCCGTGAAGCCGCAGTCCATCCTTCGCTGCAGCCTCGTATGGCCGCCTATGAGGCCTTCCTGGTCTCGCGTCTCGGCAGCGCGGCACCATCGGGATCAAGCTCGCGCCCCCAAGCGCCCGTACTCACCACGCGGTTCGCCTCACCGTACGGGGAACTTGCGTTTTTCAGCATGTTCTCGACGTTTGGAACGCCGAATGACATCACGCTGGCTTCGCTGCGAGTGGAGCATATGTTCCCGGCGGACGATGCCACGCGCTCGGTGCTCAAGCAGCAGATGAGTTGATTCATTGCCAGACGCTGTAGCGGATCGGCAGGCATGAACCCTTACGAGTGCTCACTCACAGAAAGAACGAAGTAGCGGAACACGATCGCGAAGGCATCCCTTTCTGATCAGCGCATAGGCCCTGGAGCATCTCCGGGTGAGCGATCTTTTTGGCAGCAACTTCAGCTCGTTGCGCCGCCGCGCGACCGGATCAGGATGATGCGAGCGAATGCCAGGATTGCTGAGAATAGGAATACTCAGATGCCTGCGCCCATGAGCCAGCCAGAGATGCTGCTATGCAATGCCTCATCGGCTCGCTGTACAGGCGTTGGGTCCTGATAGGGAACACCTACGAAGTGGACCCCCAAAAAGAAGCCGCCGATGAACATTGACAACCCCACCATGGCCATGAGCTTCAGTGTGCGAGGGTTCATCTTTGAGGTGGTGAAGCAGGCAAGCTCTTCACTGAGTGAAGGTGGTTCGATAGCTCATCGATACTGGGTAGTGTCGCTCAGCTGCCGGCGGGCTGTTGCGGGTGCGTGTTTTGTGGCCTAACGCTTGCCATCACCTGGTCGCAAGCTTTGATCAGCGAAGTAGAGAGCTATACGGATGCGGCTCAGGTGTATGGTGATGTTAGGCTGTAATTTAAGCGTCTTCTTGATTCTGGCATCCGCGATGAAGAATCTCTGCGCAGTAAGCAGATACCCTAAGGGACTCCCAAAAGATACTGACTGCATCACGAAGTGAAAGCTCGTCCTTTGAATATCTTACTTCCATCGTAATGCTGGAAACCGCCTGAATGCTGCCCTCAAGATGCGCATAGCCTTCGTGTTTTGTCTTCAAAAAATCCCAGATTTTGAGCACTCCGTGACTGAAGTCTTTCTTAATTGAGATTTCTTCCATTCCTTCAACAGTGAACAGTAATGACTTGAGCATCTTCTCGGTCCATTGCTGTGAGTGGAAAGCCGAGTTATTTGTGTCATAGGGAATCGTAAGACTTCTTCCAGCAATTATACGATCTCGATCTGCGCTAATGAGAAATGGATCGCCGGCAAGCCTAGGTGATGATGACGTTGATCTCACTGCGTTTAATAAATTCTGAATAGAAAGCATTAGTGGATACCCCTCTTCGAAGTCTCGCCTTATTGATCTGATCTCTTCGTCTGCAAGCAATGATCCCGTATGTGGGGTAAACCCCTCAACCAGCTCCATGAAGCTTACCCTGTGAGGCCCAGCACCAAAACAGATTGGTATTCGGAGGAAATAGATATCATCCAATGCGATGATTGGAATCGAGTCTAGGCGCAGAATCCACTGAGATCGTTCACCGTAATGCTCCCTGTACCATTCTTGTACTTTGTCGTGAAGATCCTGGCCTTCATGGTCTCGATCTGGAAATATCTTTCTTTGCCATGCTGGAAGAAAAGTGAATGAGGAGTTGGGCGAAATCCTATCAAAAGCCAGATGGGCTCGCATGCCAACAGAATATCCTTGCTGTCTAAGCTCAGCATCAGCTGACCGCATCCTGTTCTCGAACTCTTCTCTGTTCATGGCATTAAATAGATCGCTATGATTGAAGAGGTTGAGAATATCCTATTGACAACTTGGGCAGACAGCTCTCGCAAATATATCCTAGTCGCTGACTAGAAGCGCAGCCCGCCTAACGCCCCAGATCAGAAGCGGGCAGGAAGCAACTGGCGAGAATACAGCTTCCGCTCCCGTCTTCTGCGCCTGGATGTTGGACTGTCGTGATTCATGATTGCTATGTGATCCACCGAGAAAGCTTGATTTGATATGAGCCCTGCTTCATTTCAGCTCGGTATTTTTTCAGCGGTGGCAGCCCCATCTGATCGCGCCTTCCCAAAATCCGTGAAATCTCGCCAATAGAGCTTTCAGAAATCTTGGCACCTAAGATAATGCCCGAGAGAAAGCCTGGTTCAAAGTGTAAGTAAGAACCGGCAGAATTGGGTTGAACGTGCCTCCATTCATTTTCGTAAGACCAGCGAGAGTGCTTATTTGTCGCTGCATAAAGGCACTCTTGCTCAAAGGCGGGTGAAATCCAGTTAATTTCAGGAAAGCTGTCCGAGTACGAGACTCGGACTAAGCGACGCAGTATCAGCGGATACCTGAACACCTGAAACTGCAGGCAGATACCTCGGTGACTATCGCCATAATGGCTCCACATAAGGTTATTGCGAGGTCCGCTCTCTCTCGATGCCGAATCATTCTCTGATCCTTTACAGGATGTACTGAAGCAAAAAACACCCGTTTCCCTGAAGAGTGCCTCAGCGGATTCTTGAATTTTAAACTCATTTGAAATTCCGGGCCAACCGTGTTCTTGCCAAATTGATTGGGCTTTCCTTATTGCATCCTGCTTGGCCTGCGGACTTGGCGCAGGCAGTGACTTGATCTTTGTGAGCAGACTTGAAAGATCCCCCTCAACTGTCACGCGAGGCATCATGTCAAATGGATCATTGAACAACTCTGGACTGCTAAGATAAAGTCTCGAGCCTACAACTATATCCTCAAGAATATGCGGTTTCTTGATGTCAACTGCTTTGAACTTATACAGCATGCTCGGAAAGCTCTGGCTGCGCAGGAACTTTCTCCGATCTACTTCTGGTGCCGAATGAAGTGCATGCAGAATCGTCTCTGCCTTGCTCATTGGATTGCCATGGCTTGATTGATGCGTTGGCTTAAAGCCTTCACCGCCACCTTGTCGTCTTTTTGGCATATTGTCGTGTCCTTAAGATGCTCGCTCAACTTGATCGTTGAAGTTAGCAGAAACTCTACTCTGTGGCTGTGGCTCTGAGTGACATGAAGGCGTGTCCGTGCAGTCCAACGCTGCCCCTGAGTGGCAGGCAAGGACTCTAGAGCGTAAGCAGTAAACCGCTGGTGGCCTGTCCACTCAAGGGGCTTGTTATCCGTTCCTCTATGCCTTGACACTTCACTGGAGTGCTTCCTGAGCAAGTGTGTTGAGGCTCTTGCCCTGCGCCTCCGCCGTCAACGCTAACTTCTCGTGTAACTCAGGAGGGATCCGAAGATTGAATTTTCTGAAAAGTGTCTCCGGGGTTCAATTCCTTGTTCCTTGCAGACCTCAAGAAAGACGTCCAGTGACTTCTTGAATTCTCAACGAAGCTCATCCGGACTGGATCCATAAAAGTCCGCTCCTCCAGATAGCCCGAGAATGTCCCACGAAACCGATCCATTTCCTCGTCGAACTCAATTTTGGCTTGGTAGCCATCCACAGTCATGAGAGTCATGGTGTCACTCTGTGTTCTCCAAACCATTTGCGGATTGAAGCAACAGCACCCTTGTCTGTAACAGGCGATGGATGGGGTCTGTGGAAGACCCTGACTTCGCCAAACAGACCGGCCGTGACTGGGCTGCCCGCCCTCTCACTGACATCCCCACCAAGCTCCTTAAACAGGGCTTCAATGCCCCTCCACGGCAAGTTGCCGCTTACGGGACGGGAGAAGATCGGCTCAAGGGTGCGCTGGTGCTTCCGCTGCGTCTCTGGATGGTAGTGCCCCCGGTACTAGATGCAGGGCTGAGTCAGCAAACCTATTAGATATGCGGAATGCCAAGATCGGAAGCCGGCAGGGCGGGCACAGTCTGAGGGAGGTCATAGATTATGTGTCACTGCCCATGACAGCTCAAGAATGGACAATGAAACACATAGCCTTGATGAACTCAAGGATAAAGCAAACTTTCTAAAGCGTGAAAAACAAAGGCTATTAGAAGCCCAAAGAAAGCGTGATGAAATAGATCGTCTTCGGAGAGAGATCGCGGAACTTTCAGCAAAGGAATTGGCCGTAACTAAAACTGAAGAGACTGACATCGGCGAGTCCCTCAATGAGGCTCGCGCAGCAGGACAATGGCCACATGATCTCTCCGATGAAAGAATTATTCTAGAGTCAAAGTGGGAGGAAGAAAAAGTCCGACTCAATGAAAAGAAAGAAAAAGAAAAAAGGGACACACACAAGATCGTCTGGGGGGTCTTTGGCGGTCTAGCGATCTTTTTCCCATTCTTCTGGCCGTTCTTTATTCTTCAAGGGTTTAGAGCTTACCCCGTTACTTCGTTTGCGATCCTCGCTTTTGTTGTCTTTCTGTTGATCATCCTCACTCGGTAGCCAATCCATGGCAAAGATGGCCGTACGACAAGGAAGTTGCTTTAAATGCCAATATTTCCAGAGTGTCCGGCTGAAACTCCGCTTTCCGTAAGCAGAGAACTGTCTCCGTTGATTGACCAAGAACTCGGTGAGCAGGGATACTAGATATGGATACCGTTTGCCATCACCTGGCCGCAAAGAGTGATTGGCCCTTGAGATTAAGCCCCGGCGGCGGCTCAGGTGCATGGCATGGTTAGGCAGGAATCAATGGGGTCATTCAGATCACTCATACATTCGCAGACCTAGCTTACTCTCGTCACAGTAAATCTGGCTGGAATCCGTGTCGATGGATTTGTAGACCAGTACACTCCATCTGCGCTTTCATTATGGAAGCTGATCTCAAGAACTCCATACTCAGTTGTGTCAGTTGTCATTTCTATTGCAAAAACGGCATTCCCGCGATCCCACTTGAATTGCTCTCCTTTGTAGCTTGCCACGAGTTTCTTGGCTCCGTCGGCCAGATACGAGCAACCGGAAAGAGTTACAGAGAAGAGTGTCTGTGAAATTCTAAACTCCTCAATGTGGTCGCTTCTGTCCGGAGGAGCGCTGCCCGAGCATTTGCCATAGTCTTCCGACTTCCCCTTATAAACGCCCCCAATATAGTTATTTCGCAATACGCCACGAATCAAGAAATTAGCATCTATTGCCCATACGAAGAAGAGAGCTGTTGGCATGAGCGCAGCAATCTGATACAGCTTCATTATACTTGTTGGCAAATGGTTGGCTTCGCCCAGCTGGCCAACGACGGAAAATATGTGGTATACCACCAACGTGAAGAAGAGAGCAATAGCGACGCCTATCCTTGCCCTGTCTTTAATCATTGATTCAACAAAAGTCCATATGCCCCTAGTGTAGGGTCCTCAAGGTCACCCGGCTATGGCAGTGACCTGGCGATTGCAAGACGGGATTGCTGCCTCGTATCTGCCTAACGCTCGCCATCACCTGGCCGCAAAGAATGCTCGGCGAAGAAGATGACCTTGCGGCGGCGGCTCAGGTGCATGGCGGTGTTAGAGAGTGGCAGGAGTGTCAGGCTCAAGAAGCGGTAACACCCTCGCAGTTACCATCTCCATTACATCTGAGGAAGTCCGCTCAATGAACTTCACATTCCTGGATCGCCAGTCAAGGCTCTTCAGCTGATCTGACAGAACAACTCCACTGACGGTATATCCATCAGGGAGCTTCACTTCGAATGGGTATCCCTTGACCTTTGACGTCACAGGACAGAACAAGGCCAGACCGACTTTTCCATTGTAGGACTTTGGAGATAGAACAAGTGCTGGTCTTCTTCCACGCTGTTCACTTCCGGCGTGTGGTGTGAACTCCAGCCACACCAGATCACCACGATCGGGCACGTAGGAGGACATCAGAATGCTTCGGTCCCTACGGCATCCCCCGTATCAATGGAGGCGTGGATGTTCTCGGGCGTGACGCCCGCCAGAAGATCCGCAAGCCTGAGCCGGCTTGGAACGGCGGGCCTCAGCACCAGTTCACCGTCCTTCGCTGTGAGGCTGACCTCAGTACCAGCCCCTAGGCCAACCTCCTCAGCCAAGCCGCGTGGAATCCTCACGCCCAGGCTGTTACCCCATTTCTGAACCTTCGTCTGCATGCCCCAGCTGCGGCTATACGCAGACTATACCACTCCTTCGCACGGCAGCCTGTGCCCCATCTCTCTAACGCTCAAGATCAGCGGCGGGCTGAAGACCACGGGCTCGTGGGCAGATTAGTGTTCCCGCCCGCTGTATCTTGATGTTAGCCGTAATCCGCAAGGAGTCTACTTGCGGGGCTCTTTGAAGGCCTGAGACTGCTTTTCAGGCTTACTAGGCTCATTCTTTATCATGCGTAATACCTCATTAAACACATCACCGGGGCCGACACGGATAACCACTGCCGCAAGCAATACCAATGCAACCGAGAAAGAAAAAATCCACGAAGATACAACTCCTTGAAGAACGCCAGGCCCAAATCTTTTAAGCTCTTTCAGGTCGGAGCCAATCTGGCCTTGCAAATAACCCTCTTGCCATTTGTCCTCAATCTCTTTGACCTTCTCCTCAAGAGATATCTCTAGAAACTCCCTTGCAATTACGCCGGCTTGAATTCTGTAGGCATTGAGCCTAGCATCAGTATTAGAAGATAGATGAAAAGACTCTCGCTCTGCTTCGTTCGGAGGCCTGCCGTACTTGGAAAGAGAACCTCGAATAAACTCGATCTTCTCACGTTTATAAAGAGCATAGGCAATCATGCCATTAATGTCGTCTCCTGACTCGACAAGCTTTTCGTAAATAGGATTATAAGAGTTTTCCTCTGCAGTGGCATCGACGTCACTTATGTTCATGAGCTATTTTAGTGAATGCACTTTGGAGATCGCGTTGAATTTCCGAATTGCTCTTGTTGATAGTCATGAGAGCTTGGATTGCGGCTGGACGCTTGTTTGCCAGCCTGCGCCTTGCCATGCCGCGTCGAGTAAGATTTTTTCGTATGTTCTCAACAAAATAGAGGGTAAATGTTTGACCGCCTTGCTCGTTTTGAGTTGCCATAGGAATCGCCATTTTCGGAATCATAGCAGGATTTGGTTTTGCCGCTGGGTGATCGCCAGAATTATTCATTAAGGCGAGATAGGAGAAGACCCCTGCCATCTCCAGAACTTTCGGCTAACTTGTTCTTCGACAGTTCTGCAAACCACCCCGGCTTGGCCTTGCCCTTCTGCAAACCGTAGGGCGAAACGCACCAAGGTCATCCCATCAAGCAGATGATTCAAGGGCTTTGGTTGGCCAGGGGAGAGCGGCGCGATTGGTTCGCAGGTCAGAGAACGTCTGTTCGCAACGATACATATCCTGTGGTCGTTTTGCCACCTGCAAGAGACATTTTGCGCAAGGCCTAATGCTCTTCAACTCATAAGCGCTATCACCTGCACACGCATTCTCTCCGCGACCAATTCAGCGCCGTGAGCGATTCAGGCTCCAGTCGTAGGGCAGGTGCGTCAGGCGGTAGTCGCCCCCCAGTAGCAGCTTCTGATCCTCGGCCGGCCGGTAGCGGGCGATGAAGCGCAGAATTGCGCTCTGCTTCTTGTGGCCGGGCACCGTGGCGGCCTTGGGATCGGCGCGCGACCAGTCGTCTCCGAACCACTCAAAGATCTTTGAGATGCCCACGGTTTTGTTGGCCCGGTCGATCTGCAGCCCCACGTTGCTGGCCAGCCAGCGCTTGCTCTGATCGTCCAGCTGCTGGTCGAGCTCCGCGCCCGTGAAGGCTTCGCCTCGCAGCGGCGGACAGCTCATGGCGGCGCAGACGAGGGCGGCGTGGATGCGGGGCTCGTTGTACTCGCGCCGCAGGATCTCGTGCTCGATCCCATCGAGGGTGAGCTGCTGGCCCATCAGCGCGTGGCGGCGGAACTTCCACACGCCGGGGATGTCCTTGATGCTGGGCCGGATCGGTTTGTGATCAATGACCGAGCGCAGGGTGAGGGCGTTGTAGGCGTTGATCAGCAGGGCGATCTGATCGGCTTCCGGCCAGGAGCCGAAGCGCTCCGGCGTGAGCGCAGCCAGTTCCTTGAGGTAACGATTCAGCTGGGCCGGATCGCGCTGCAGGGTGTCGTAGTCCACCAGCCCCTGCGCGTCCACCACCGCTTGCAACACGGCGTTGAAGGGGGCTGGATCCAGGCGCGGCTGGGGAGCGTTGGCTGTTGCGCTGCCGCTGCTCTGGCGGAGGATCTGCGCGGCCGGTCCGCCGCCGCAGCCTGCGGCGCTGAGCAGCAGCACCCCGCAGAGCGCCAGCGACGGGACACGCCAACGAAGCGAAGCCATGGAAGCGCGAAAGCAGACCAGGGGTTTACCGCTGAGCGGACGATTCGGTTCGGTCATGGTGTTCCCCCCGCAGGCTCAGCAGCAGACCCAGCAGCAAGGGCAGCCACAGCAGCAGCCGTTCCGGGGTCGTGAGCTGCCAGTCGGGCAGCCGCGAGGGCAGCACAAAATACACGAACGCCGACAGGCTCACCAGCCGCGCCCCCCAGTTCTGGCTGGGCACCGCGAAGGGCATCAGCCAGATGAAATACCAGGCGTGCACCACCGGGGAGAGCAGCAGCAGGGCCAGCAGGTAGCGCCAGGCGAACACCCCCAGCCGCGCCCGGCTGGCGAGCAGCACCCCCACCACCAGGAGCAGCAGCAGCCCATGCACGGCATTGGTCTGCAGGGTCCAGGGCCAGAGCCGGCCGATCCAGTGGGGCAACCATTCGGCGCTGCGGCCGTGGCGGACGAAGCTGGAGCCGGTGGGCACCAGCGGGCAGCTGCGCAGGCCGCAGAACAGGGAGGCCCCCAGCAGCAGGGGGGCCAGCCCCACCAGGACGGTGGCCAAGGGCGGCCCGGGCCGCCGTGTCTGCCGCCAGCGGCTCCAGGCCCGCTGGATCAGCAGCGGCACGGTGATCCACTTCAACGCCACGCTCAGGCCCAGCAGCAGGTCGACCCCGGCCTGGGCGCGGGCGCCCTGGGGCCCGGGCGTGCGCTCGCTCAGCAGCCAGGCCGCCACCAGCGGCAGCAGGAACCAGCTGTCGTAATGGCCGCCGCCGCTGATGCCGTAGATCACCAGCGGATTCCAGGCGTAGAGCGCCGTGCGTGCCGCCCCGAAACGCGCCGCCAGCAGGCCGCAGATCGCCAGGTCGGCGGCGGTGAAGGAGAGCTTGAACAGCAGCGCCTGCTGGGCCACGGCGGCATGCAGCCGAAACAGCAGCTGCGCCAGCGGCGGATAGATGGCGGTGGTGCCGGCATGGTTGATCTGCGGCCACCAGGGCGTGCGCAGCCCCTCCAGCGCCGCGGCATCCGGCGGCAGGTCGTAGGGGCTGAAGCCCTGCAGCTGGATCCTCCCCTCCCAGAGGTAGCGCCAGATGTCATCGCCGGGCTCCATGCCCAGCAGCGCCAGCCGCGTGAGCACGGCCACCGCCCAGAACAGCGCCCGGGGCAGCGCGGCCAGCGACCAGGACAGGGCAAAGCCCGCCCCCATCACCGCTGCCGCCAGCCAGAACGGCTGCAGGTTGGCGGGGTCGAACAGATCGCCGTGGGGGCGCATCATCAATGCCCCGCCGATCAGCAGCAGGGCGCTGGCCGCTTGGCGCAGCCAGGCCTTCCGAAGCCCTGTCAGCCGCAGCCCAGCCGGCAGCTGGAGTCTCAGTGCCATCGCCGCAGCCACAGACGGCCGAGGGTGGGGAGGATCACGCTCCCTGCCCGCACACTGGCGCGCCAGCGACCGGAGATCTTTGAGTCCCCGGCCAGGCGCGGTCGGTGGGAGATGGGAATCTCGCCGATGCGCAGGCCCAGCTCGATCGCCCGCACCTGCATCTCCAGCGTCCAGCCGTAGCCCCTGTCGCGCATCCCCATCGCCTCGAAGGCAGAGCGGCGCACCAGGCGCAGGGGCCCCAGGTCGCGGTAGCGGAAGCCCCAGCCCAGGGCCACCAGCCCCGTCGCCAGACGGTTGCCCCAGTGCTGCAGGGGGGTGAGTGCCGCCCGCCCCGCGGCCGTGGCGGTGCGATCGCCCAGCAGCAGGTCGTGGTCGTGCAGCAGCGGCAGGAAGCGGGGCAGCTCCTCGATCGGATCGCTGCCGTCGCCATCGCAGAACAGCAGCCAGCGCACCGCGGGGTCGAGCTCAAGGCAGCCGCGCCAGCAGGCCCTGCCGTAGCCGAGGCGCGGTTCGCTCAGCACCTCCGCCCCCTGCGCGGCGGCGATCAGGGCGCTGCCATCGCTGCTGCCGTTGTCCACCACCCGGATGCGCCGCAGCCCCTGGTGCTGCAGCTGGCCGATCACATGGGCGATCGTCAGTCGTTCATTGCGCACCGGAATCACCACCTGCAGGCTGTCGAGCAGTTCCTTGGCGAACGGGGGCTGGGGCTCCGGTCGGCTCTGGGATGAATCGATGGCCATGGCAGGTCTCGAGGTGTGCGCGCAGTCCCAGTGGCAGAAAAGCCAGATCGGCAGGCTCGTCGATATCGGCCAGGGGGCTCTGCTCGCTCCAGGCCAGCTCCGCCGGCAGGTTCAGCCGCCGCCAGGCCGGATGGTCGGGAGCAGGCGTCGTGCACAACTCCACCACGCCCAGGCCGCTGGCGCAGGCGGTGCGGATGGTCCGGCGCAGCAGCCGTTCGGCCAGCCGCGCGGCGCCGGCCGGTCCCAGGGCCGGCTCCAGCCGGGTCTTCACCTGCCCCGGGACGGGCGCTTTGGCGAGGATGACGATTCGAACAGGCGGGAGCAGGGGGGTAGCCCTCCAGGGTGGTCTCCAAGGCAGTACCCACCAGTGGCCCATCCGGTTTGCCGCCTGCCCCAGCCGGCCGGTTCACGCCACGGTGTCGCCGGCCAATCCGCACCAAGGTGTTGCCGGTAGGTCTAGGGAAGCGTCTCCTCTATGTCTGCGTCTGGTTCACCGCCCCCTGGCCGGCCCCGCTGGCGCCAGTTGCTGCTGATCGCCGCCATCGCCCTGGTGGTGGTGCTGTTCTTCGGGCTGGGCCTGCACCGCCAGCTCACCCTCGAGGGCGTGCAGCGCGCCCACGGCGCCCTGCTGGAGCGACGGGCGCAGGCGCCAGCGCTGGTGGCCGGGGCCTACATGCTCCTCTACGTGCTGGTCACGGCCCTGTTGCTGCCGGGGGCCGCGGTGCTCACCCTGGCCGGTGGGGCGATCTTCGGCCTAGGGCTCGGCACCCTGCTGGTGTCGTTCGCCTCCAGCGTTGGCGCCCTGCTGGCCTTCCTGGTGGCCCGCACCCTGCTGCGCGATCTGGTGCGGCGGCGCTTCGGCCGCCAGCTGGCGCCGATCGAGGCGGGCGTGGCGCGCGATGGGGTGTTCTACCTGCTCAGCCTGCGGCTGGCGCCGGTTTTTCCTTTCTTTCTGGTGAACCTGCTGATGGCGCTGACGCCGATGCGGGCCGCCAGCTTCTATCTCACCAGCCAGATCGGCATGCTGCCCGGCACGCTGGTGTACGTGAACGCCGGCACCCAGCTGGCCCAGCTGCGCGGCCTGGGCGGCATCCTCAGCCCGCCGCTGCTGGGCTCGCTGCTGCTGCTGGCCCTGTTCCCCTGGCTGGCGAAGGCGGCCACCCGCCGCTGGCAGATCTGGCAGCTCTACCGCCCCTGGCGGCGCCCCCGCCACTTCGACCGCAACCTGATCGTGATCGGCGCCGGCGCGGCAGGACTGGTCACCTCCTATATCGCCGCCACGGTGAAGGCGCGGGTGACCCTGGTGGAGCGCGCCGAGATGGGCGGCGACTGCCTCAACACCGGCTGCGTGCCCAGCAAGGCGCTGATCAGCTCGGCGCGGCTGGCGGCCCGCATGCGTCGCGCCGACCGCTACGGCCTTGAGCCGGTGGAGCCGCGCCTGAGCGTGCGCCAGGTGTTCGCGCGGGTGGCCGCCAAGGTGGAGGCGATTGCGCCCCACGACAGCGTCGAGCGCTACGAGGGCCTGGGGGTGGAGGTGCTGCGCGGCCAGGCTCGCCTGCTTGATCCCTGGACCGTGGCGATCCAGGGGTCCGAGGGGGAAGCGCAGACGCTCACGGCGCGCGCGATCGTGCTGGCCACCGGCGCCGAGCCGGTGCTGCCTCACTGGCCGGGGAGCGATACGGTGCCCCTTCTCACCAGCGAAACGGTGTGGAGCTGGCTCGGCAGCTGCGCCCTGGAGCGGCCGCGGCTGGCGGTGCTGGGGGGCGGTCCGATCGCCTGCGAACTGGCGCAGGCCCTCGCCCAGCTGGGCCTGCCGATCACCCAGATCCAGCGCAGCCAGCGCCTGCTCAGCAAGGAAGACGCGGACGTGGCCGCCGAGGTGCAACGGGCCCTGGAAGCTGACGGCGTGACGCTGCTGATGGGCGCCCAGGTGCTCGGCTTCGAGCGCCAGCCCGGCCCCCAGGGCGTGACCACGGTGCGGGTGCGGCAGGGGGAGGAGGAGCGGGCGATCGTCTGCGATGCCGTGCTCTGCGCCCTCGGCCGCCGCGCCCGGCTCACGGGCTACGGCCTGGAGGAGCTGGGCATCCCCACCGGCGCCACGGTCACCACCAACGCCTTCCTGCAGACCAACTACCCGAACATCTATGCCGCCGGCGACGTGGCCGGACCGTTCCAGTTCACCCACACCGCCGCCCACCAGGGCTGGTATGCGGCAGTGAACGCTCTGTTTGGCAACCTGCGCGCCTTCAAGGCCGACTACCGGGTGATTCCCCGCACCACCTTCACTGAACCGGAGGTGGCCACGGTGGGGCTCACCGAAGCCGACGCCGCGCAGCAGGGCATCGCCGTGGACGTGACCCGTTTCCCCCTGCACGAACTCGACCGCGCCATCGTGGAGAGCGCCGAGCAGGGCTTCGTGAAGGTGCTCACCCAGCCGGGTGGCGACCGCATCCTCGGCGCCACGATCGTGGGCGAGCACGCCGGCGAGCTGCTGGCCGAGTTTGTGCTGGCGATGACGTGGGGCCTGGGGCTGGGCCGGATCTTTGCCACCATTCACGCCTACCCCACCATGGCGGAGGCCAACAAGTTCGCCGCCGCCAGCTGGAAGAAGCAGCGGGTGCCCCAGCACCTGATGCCCTGGCTGCGCCGCTACCACGCCTGGCGACGTCGCGGCTGAGCACCCCCGAAGCCCTCCCGTTCATCCCCCTGCACCCTTCCATGGCCAGCCCCACCCACACCAGCAGCGCCGACGCCCCTTCCACCGACACCAGCTGCTGCAGCCCGGCGGCCACCAGTACCCCTGACACCAGCACCACCGACGTCAGCCGCGGCGTGCAGGAGTACTACGGCGCCACGCTCAGCAGCAGCGCCGACCTGCGCACCGACGCCTGCTGCGACGCCAGCAGCGTGCCCCAGGCCCTGCGTCCGCTGCTGGCCCGCATCCATCCCGAGGTGCTGTCGCGCTACTACGGCTGCGGCCTGGTGGTGCCGCCGCTGCTGGAGGGCCTGCGGGTGCTGGATCTGGGCTGCGGCAGTGGCCGTGATGTGTACCTGCTGGCCCAGCTGGTGGGCGCCAGCGGCGCGGTGGTGGGCGTCGACATGACGCCCGAGCAGTTGGCGGTGGCCCGGCGGCACCAGCAGCATCACGCCGAGCAGTTCGGCTTCGCCAACGTGGAGTTCCTGGAGGGCCGCATCGAGCAGCTCGATCAGCTGCCCCTGGAGCCCGGCAGCTTCGATCTGGTGATCTCCAACTGCGTGGTGAACCTCTCGGCCGACAAGCTGGCCGTGCTGAACGGGGTGCGGCGTCTGCTCAAGAGCGGCGGTGAGTTCTTCTTCGCCGACGTGTACGCCGACCGGCGCGTGCCCGAGGCGCTGCGTCACGATCCGGTGCTCTACGGCGAATGCCTCAGCGGCGCCCTCTACTGGAACGACTTCCTGCGCCTGGCCCGCCAGGCCGGCTTCGCCGATCCCCGCCTGGTGAGCGACCGGCCCCTGGAGATCACCGATCCCGAGCTGGCCGCCCGCACCGGCGCCATCCGCTTCTTCTCCGCCACCTACCGGCTGTTCCACCTCCCCGAGCTGGAGGATGCCTGCGAAGACCACGGCCAGGCGGTGATCTACCGCGGCACGATCGCCGAGCACCCCCACGCCCTGCCCTTCGACAAGCACCACTGGATCGAGGCCGGCAAGGTGTTTCCCGTCTGTGGCAACACCTTCCGCATGCTCGAAGGCAGCCGCCTGGCGCCCCACTTCAGCTTCATCGGCGATTTCAGCCGCCACTACGGCCTGTTCGAGGGCTGCGGCACGGCCCTGCCGTTCGACGGGCCTGCGGCGGCCACGTCCGCAACGAGCGGCGCCTGCTGCTGATCGGCGCTGCCGCTGCGCGGCCTCTGACCGATGCCGACCGCTTCAGTGCGAAACAACCCCTGAGGCCCGCCGGCGCTTGATGGTGTCACCCAGCCGGCGCAGGTTGGCCTGCACGACGCGCCACTGGGCGAGGGTGTGCAGAACGATGAAGGCCAGGAAGGTGTAGGAGAGCCAGAAGTGCAGGCTGCGGCCCAGCTCCACCATTGCCTTGTTTTCAGGAAACAGATCGGGAATCACAAGGCCGAAGAAGGCGACATTGCCTGCCTTGAAGGAATTGGACAGCAGCAACCCGGCCAGTGGAACCACCACCATGAAGCCATACAGCAGGGCGTGAAGCAGCATGTTGCGCCACCATTTCGGGCTCAACCGAGGCAGGTGCCGGGTGTACTTCTTCCACCACACCTGCTGCAGCACCACGATCCGCCAGAGCAGCAGGGCGATGGTGAGCAGGCCGATCGATTTGTGGATGTCATAGAGAGAGCCACGAAAAGACACCTCGCGACTCAGCTGGGCCATGAAGGCACCGCCGCTGAACAACAACAGATAGAGCCCTGCCATCCACCAATGCACCGACATCAGCCGCTGAAAGGCTGAGGTGAGCCGTGGTCTTCGGGGTGTGGTGAGGTCTTGGTTCATCGGGTGGCTTTCAGCCAGCGGAAGGGCCTGATGGGGGCGGCTGTGCCATCGGCAACCAACCGCGAACTCCGGTGTAGCCAGATTATCTCCACTTGACACACACCGCTGTTCTCCAGGCTCGCTGTTCTCCTGGCTTGCTGTTCTCCAGGCTTGCTGTTCTCCAGGCTCGCAGTCTGCCGTTGGCACTGTCCGTCGGGCTGGCTCTTCCCCATTCGCGTTGACTGCACTATTCACTGCAGCAGAGTCAGCAATTGGGGTGCAGTTGCGGTGATGTTGTTCACCTTGCCATGGCTTGCGCTGTGGCGTTCATGGATCGGCGCATCCCTCGAAGGGCGTTGGAATCACGGTGATCTGCGCCGGCCGCCTGGTGCAGCGGTGGCAACATGGTCGCAATCATCCAGCGCTCACATGTTCAACCTTCCCCAGCGCCTGCAGTCGCTGCGCATGGTGGCGGCACTGAGCGGCTTTCTGCGCAACCCCGACCAGCTCGACAGCGTGTTTGCGGTGGCGCGGAGTCTGCAGAACAGTCCGCTGTCCAATCAGATGCACCGCCATCTGCTCGCCAACCCGCAGATGGCGGCGTTGGTGGCAGAAGGCTGGCGACCGCAACCGCTGGACCTTGAGGCGCTCGAAGCCATGCCGGTAGGCAGCCTCGGCCATGCGTATGCCCGGCACCTGAGCGAGCAGGGCCTGTCCCCGGAGGCGCTGCTTGACCCTGCGCCGATCACTTCCGCGTCCGACTACCTGGTGCACCGCCTGCGCGAAACCCACGACATCGTGCATGTGCTCACCGGCTTCGGCACCGATGCGGTGGGCGAGCTCGGTCTGCAGGCCTTCAATCTGGCCCAGGTGCGCTCCCCGCTGGCGGTGATGCTGATCTTCGGCGGCCTGCTGAAAACGCTCCAGGACGATGAACCGATCGCCCCGCTGTTGCAGGCCTTGAGCAACGGTTTTGCCATGGGCCTCTCGGCCGGCTGCCTGGTGATTGCCCAGCGCTTTGAAGACCACTGGGAACGCCCATTGAGCGACTGGCGCCAGGATCTGGGCCTTGCGCCGCTCAACGCCTGAAGCCTGGGCCCGGAACGCCGCCGCCGGCCGCCGCCCGACGTGCGGGAACCGCTGCAACGACACTCACCAGGCCCCGGCCCCGGCACTGCCAGCGGCAGGAAACAGCCGCAGACACGGTTCACCGCCGCACCTCACCACCTCGCTTCGCGGCCATACAGACCTTGCAGAGGGGTAGCAGGCACTACCACTGGTGCCGTGCTTGAACGGGCCACCGCCACTAGTGTAGGGGAGGTCGTTTTCTGAGCATGACCCAGCTCCATGATCTGCGGCTGAGGCTGTTGGTGCAGCAGGAGAGCGAAAGGATCGCCCGGGGCCAGCCCGATGAGCTCGATCTTTCCGTGGTGCAGGCCCGTTGCCTCTGCTGGCTGGCCCTGCTCACTGAAGCGCACGAGGAGCAGGCCGGTGAGGCGGAGCGGCGCGGTGACATGGAGCAGGCGATGAGCTGGTTCGCCGATTCGATGCGGCTGCGCGATGTGATTCAGGTGGTGAGCACGATCGAAATTCCTTTGCCTGCCGCCCAGGTGGAGGATGGCGACCTCTTCGGTGACGATGATTTCACCGGGGATTCCTGTATCGATCTCGCCTGACGGCACAGGTTGGCGTCCAATGGCATGATGGTTTGAGAAGAACCAAGGGAGCGCGGTGCCCGAAGAGCCCTGCCAATGCCCTGATTGTCAGCGTTTCTATCGGGAGCACGACCGACTGATCCGCGAAAATCCCAGCCTGCGCCAACAGCAGGAGCTCAACTGGGCTGCCCTTCAGGCCTTCCGTACCCTGGCGGGCCGCGTGCTGGAAGAGCTGCAGAAAACCCATGGCGACGACGCCACCGATGCAGCCGCTGCCACCGCCGGGTCCGTTGCGCCCGATGGCCAGGCGCCTGACGACGACGCGCCGGAGCAGGACAGCCTGCAGCAGGCGATCAGTGACCTCGAAAACATCAATGCCCACCTCTTCTCGATCGAGGCGTTGATGGAGCGCATCTTTGATGTGCGGGTGCCGGAGGAGGTGGAGCAGAAGTTCCGGGAAACGGCCGGTGAGCTGGCTCCCGATCCGCTCAATGCCGATCGTCTGCGTCTCAACCGTCTGCTGCACCAGACCCCCGATCTGCCCGATCGCAGCTGAGCGTCAGTGTTCGCTCGGCCCGGCTCTGCCGCCGCTGGCCCGGCGGCAGAGCCGGGCGGCCATGCCCTCCTCATCGGCGGCAACGCGCAGCAGCTGAAACGGTGGCAGCCAGGCCAGGTGCTCCCGCAGCTCCTGCTCCAGCAGCAAGTCGTTCTGGCCGATGCCGCCGCTGAGCGCGATCGCGTCCACCCCGCCCAGGCTGGCGGCCATGGCACCGATGCCCTGAAGCAATCGGTGCAGAAACACCTCCAGCGCCAGCTGGGCGCCGGTGTGGCCCGCCGCCGCCGCCTGCCGCAGTCTGCGCATGTCGCCGCTCAGTTCCGAGAGCCCCCGCAGGCCGCTTTCGTGCTGCAGAGCGTGATCGAGCTCAGCAGCACTCATGCCCTGCCGTAGGCGATCGAGCAGCAGGCCGGGATCCACCGAGCCGCTGCGGCTGGCCATCACCAGCCCCTCCAGCGGCGTGAACCCCATCGTGGTGTCGATGCTCAGGCCGTTGCGCACCGCCGCCAGGGAGCAGCCCGCCCCCAGGTGGCAGCTGATCAGCCGCGGCACCGCCACCACTTCACTCACGTGCTGGTGGTTGAGCCCATGAAAGCCGAAACGCCGCAACCCCTCGGCGCGCCAGGCGGCGGGGATGGCGTAGGTGAAAGCCGCCCGCGGCAGGGTGCCGTGAAAGGCGGTGTCAAAGCAGGCCCACTGCGGCAGCTGCGGCAGCCAGCGCATCATCCAGCGAATCACCACCAGCGCCGGCCCGTTGTGCAGGGGGGCCAGGGGCACCAGCGCCTCCAGGGCCGCCTCCTGAGCCGGGGTGATCCAGGTGGGCTCCGTGAGCGCGGCACCGCCGTGCACCACCCGGTGGGCGGTGAGCAGCAGGCGCTGACGCCACGGGGCCAGCGCCTGTGGCAGGAACGACGCCAGGACCTCGTCCGCTGCGGCGGGATCCCAGGGGCGCTGGTCCTGCCACAGCCGCGTGCCGGCCGGGTCGATCAGGCAAGCCTTGAGGCTGGAGCTGCCCACGTTGAGCACCAGCACCAGATCGGCGGCCTGCGTTGCGCTGGGCTCCATCGCGGCCTCCGGCTCAGGGGGATTCGGCCCCTTCGATGGCGCAGCTGATCGTGATCGGAAAGGGCTTCACCTTCCAGATGCGTTCGGCGTACTCCCGGATCGAGCGGTCGGAGGAGAAGAAGCCGGTGCGTGCGGTGTTGAGCAGCGACATGCGGTTCCAGTGCTCCCGATCGGCCCAGGCGGCGCTGACCGCATCCTGGGCGCGCAGGTAATCGGTGAAATCAGCGAGCACATAGAAGGGATCGCGGCCGGTGAGGTTCTCCAGCAGCGGCTTGAACAGTTCGGTGTCGCCGTTGCTGAAATGGCCCTGCTCGATCAACCGCAGCGCTTCGGCCAGCTCCGGCATGCCGTTGATCCATTCCCACGGCCGGTAGCCCTCGCGGCGCAGGGCCTCGATGCCGTCGGTGGTGCGGCCGAATAGGAAGAAGTTCTCCTCGCCCACCTGTTCGCGGATCTCCACGTTGGCGCCATCGAGGGTGCCGATCGTGAGGGCGCCGTTCATGGCGAATTTCATGTTGCCGGTGCCGGAGGCTTCCAGGCCAGCGGTGGAGATCTGCTCGGAAAGATCGGAGGCGGGGTACACCCGCTCGCCCAGCTTCACGTTGTAATCGGCCAGGAAGATCACCCGCAGCCTCCCGTCCATGTCGGGGTCGGCATTGACCGTATCGGCGATGCCATTGAGGAAGCGGATGATCAGCTTGGCCATGTAATAGCCAGGGGCCGCCTTGCCGCCGAAGATCACCGTGCGCGGCGCCTGACCATCGGCCAGTCCGTGCTTGATGCGCAGGTACTGCACGATCACCTGCAGTGCATTGAGGTGCTGGCGTTTGTATTCGTGGATCCGCTTCACCTGCACATCGAACATCGTGGCGGGATCCACCAGCAGGCCCGTGGTCTGGTGCACGTAAGTGGTGAGCCGCCGCTTGACGGCCAGTTTCATCTGGCCCCAGCGCTCGAGGAAGGCGCTGTCGTGCTGGAAGCGTTCCAGTTCCCGCAGGAGATCGAGATCGCGCACCCAGTCGGCGCTGATCGTTTCATCCAGCAGGCTGCGCAGCAGCGGGTTTGAGAGGGCGATCCAGCGGCGGGGCGTCACGCCGTTGGTGACGTTGAGGAACTTCTCCGGCCAGATGGCGGCGTAATCGGGGAAGAGCTCGGTGCGCACCAGCTCGCTGTGCAGCGCCGCCACCCCGTTGACGTGATGGGAGCCCACGGTGGCCAGATTGGCCATGCGCACGGCCTTTTCGCCGTCCTCGGCAATGATCGACACCCGCCTCAGGATCTGATCGTTGCCGGGGTACTTCATGCGCACCGTCTGCAGGAAGCGCCGGTTGATCTCGAAGATCAGCTCCAGATGGCGCGGCAGCAGGCTGCTGAACAGATTGAGGCCCCACTTCTCCAGCGCCTCCGGCAGCAGGGTGTGGTTGGTGTAAGACAGCGAGCGGGTGGTGATGTCCCAGGCCTGATCCCACTCCAGGTGCTTCTCATCGATCAGCAGCCGCATCAGTTCGGCCACGGCGATCGACGGGTGGGTGTCATTGAGCTGCACGGCCCAGTGATCGGGGAACTCGCTGATCGGCAGCTGGCGGGCATCGAGGCTGCGCACCATGTCCTGCAGGGAGCAGCTCACGAAGAAGTGCTGCTGCTTGAGCCGTAGCCGGCGCCCCTCATCGGTGCCGTCGTTGGGGTAAAGCACCTTGGTGAGGTTCTCCGAGCCCACCTTCTCTTCCACGGCGCCGTAGTAATCGCCAATGTTGAAGGCGTAGAAGTCGAAGCTTTCCGAGGCTTCCGCCTTCCACAGCCGCAGCCGGTCGCAGGTGTTCACCTGGTAGCCCAGCACTGGCACGTCGTGGGGGATGCCGATCGCCTGCTGCGCCGGCACCCAGCGCACCCGCAGGCAGTTCTGCGCGTCGCGGTAGGTCTCGGTGTGACCGCCGAAGCCCACGGTGCAGGCCTGATCAGGCCGCGGCAGCTCCCAGGGCCAGCCGGTCTTGAGCCACTTGTCGGTGATCTCCACCTGCCAGCCGTCGCGGACCAGCTGATCGAAGATGCCGAACTCGTAGCGGATGCCGTAGCCGGTGGCCGGAATCTCCAGGCTGGCCAGGGATTCCAGGTAGCAGGCCGCCAGGCGGCCGAGGCCGCCGTTGCCCAGCCCCGGCTCCTCCTCCACCTCCAGCACCTCCTCCAGGCTCTCGATACCGAAGCGACGCATCGCCTCGGCTGCCTCGTCCTGGATGCCGAGCATCACCAGGTTGTTGCCGAGCTGGGGGCCGATCAGGAACTCGGCCGAAAGGTAGGCCACCACCCGCCGTGGCGAGGCCGAGATCGCCTCCACCCCTGCCAGATAACGCGTCATCAGCCGGTCCCGCACCGCGTAGCTGAGCGCCAGGTAGGCGTCGTGGCGGGTGGCGACCGGTGCCAGCTTGCCGAGTGTGTAGAAGAGGTGACCGGTGACGCTGTCGAACAGATCGTCCGCCGTGAGACCGCTGCGCTGGGGATCGGCATAGCAGCCGGGGGTGGGCAGCTGCAGCTGGCGGGCCTGGGTTTCGGTCATCGAGTGGGGCGGGTAAGGGGCGCGGGAGAGGAGAGAAGGCGCCGGTTCAGGCGCCGGGCGCTACTGACGGGGCCGGAAGGCTCCAGCGCCAGTTGGTCACCTCGGGGGTGTCCATGCCGTGGATGTGGGCGTAGGCGCGGTGCCGCAGGATTTCCTCCTTCATCCTCTCCTTGACGTGGGCGGCCCGTGATCCCAGCGAGGGCACCCGGTCGATCACGTCGATCACCAGATTGAAGCGGTCGATCTGGTTGTTCATCGCCAGTTCCAGCGGTGTGTTGATGTTGCCCTTCTCCTTGTAGCCCCGCACGTGCATGTTGCCGTGGTTGCTGCGGTGATAGGTGAGCCGGTGAATCAGCCAGGGATAGCCGTGGAAGTTGAACAGCACGGGCTTGTCCGTTGTGAACAGGCTGTCGAAGTCGCGGTCGGAGAGCCCGTGCGGGTGCTCGCTGGGCTTGGTGAGGGCGAACAGCTTCACCACATTGATCACGCGGATCTTGAGAGTGGGAATCTGATGGCGCAGGATCTCCACCGCCGCCAGCGTTTCCTTGCTGGGGATGTCACCGGCGCAGGCCATCACCACATCAGGTTCATCCGGTGCGGTGCCGTCATCGTCGTTGCTGGCCCAGGAGACGATGCCGATCCCCTTGGCCACATGGCGCCGCGCCTGCTCCAGGGTGAAGTACTGCAGGTGCTTCTGTTTGTCGGAGACGATCACGTTGCAGACGTTGGGCTCCAGGAACGCCTCCTCCGCCACCGCCAACAGGCAGTTGGCATCGGCCGGCAGATACACCCGCACCACCTCACCGCTCTTGTTGCCGGCCAGGTCGATGAAGCCGGGATCCTGGTGGGTGAAGCCGTTGTGATCCTGGCGCCACACGGTGGAGGAGATCAGGCAGTTCCAGGGGGCGATCGGCGCCCGCCAGGGGGCGTGGTGAATGCACGATTCCAGCCACTTGGCGTGCTGGTTGAACATCGAGGCGATCACATGGGCGAAGGCCTCGTAGGTGTGGAACAGGCCATTTCGGCCGGTGAGCAGGTAGCCCTCCATCATTCCCACCAGGGTGTGCTCCGAGAGCATCTCCACCACCCGGCCGTTGCGGGCTAGTTCGCTGCCGCCGCTGTCTTCCGGAAGGATGTCCTCCATCCACACCTTCTTGCTCACCTCGTAGATCGCCTGCAGTCGGTTGGAGGCGGTCTCGTCGGGGCCGAACACGCGCATGCTGTCCGGGTTGCGGGCGATGGTGTCGCGCAGCAGCTCGCCCAGCGGCGCCGTGTTCTCATGCTCCCGCTGACCGGGGTGATCCACCGGCACCTCGTAGGCCTCCATCGGCGGCAGGCGCAGCTTGCGGCGCAGCAGACCGCCATTGGCATGGGGGCTGGAGCCCATGCGCCGCTGGCCCGTGGGAGAGAGGGCCCTGAGTTCGGCCATCAAGGTGCCGCCTTCATCGAACAGCTCCTCAGGCCGATAGCTGCGCAGCCAGCTCTCCAGCATCTGCAGCTGCTCGGGGTCCTTGTTGGGGGCCGGCAGGGGCACCTGGTGCGACCGCCAGAAGCCTTCCAGCTTCTTGCCGTTCAGCTCGGTGGGGCCGGTCCAGCCCTTGGGAGAGCGCAGCACGATCATTGGCCAGGCGGGCCGGAACGCTTCGCCGCTCTGGCGCGCCTGGGCGCGGGCGCTGAGGATCTGGTCCACCGCCTCATCCATGGCGGCGGCCATCGCCTGGTGCATGGCCGCCGGCTCATGCCCTTCCACGAACAAGGGCGTCCAGCCGTAGCCGCGCATCAGGCTTTCCAGCTCGTCGCGGCTGATGCGGGCCAGCAGCGTGGGGTTGGCGATCTTGTAGCCGTTGAGGTGCAGCACCGGCAGCACGGCGCCATCGCTGATCGGGTTGAGGAACTTGTTGATGTGCCAGGAGGTGGCCAGCGGGCCGGTTTCGGCCTCGCCATCCCCCACGCAGGCCAGGGCGATCAGCTCGGGGTTGTCGAAGACGGCGCCGCAGGCGTGCGAGAGCACGTAGCCGAGCTCGCCGCCCTCGTGGATCGAGCCGGGGGTTTCCGGGGTGCAGTGGCTGCCGATGTGGCCGGGAAAGGAGAACTGCTTGAAGAAGCTGCGCAGCCCTTGGGCGTCCTGGGACTTGTCGGGATAGATCTCGCTGTAGCTGCCGTCGAGGTAGGTGGGGCCCAGCACGCCGGGGGCGCCATGGCCTGGCCCCGACAGGTAGATCATCTCCAGATCGTGGGCGCGGATCAGGCGGTTGGCGTGGGCCCAGATGAACGCCTGGCCCGGGCTGGAGCCCCAGTGCCCCAGCAGCCGGTTCTTGATGTGCTCGTGCTTGAGCGGCTCGCGCAGCAGCGGGTTGGCCTGCAGATAGATCATCCCCACCGCCAGATAGTTGGCGGCGCGCCACCAGGCATCCAGCCGCTGCAGTTCGACGGCATCAAGCGGGGCCTGGGTCCCTGTCCCCTGGGTCTGGCCAGCGCTGCTGGCCGAGGTGATCGTCATGGGAGCGGGTGGCGAAGGGCGGAGATGGGGCTCGGGGCGCACCCGGAACCGTAGGCACGGTGCGGCGCCAGGACGGTCGGCTGCAGCACGCGGGTCGTCCCGACTCAGGGACAGGCTGTTCAAGCACCGCCGTGGCCGCAAGGCCGCTCGCCCCTGGATGGGCGTTCCCTCACCCCCGCGCTGCCGCCGGGGCCGCCGCTGCGCTCGCCCTTCGCGCCTTCGCCCAGGCGCACTCCCACCGCCCCCTTGCGGGGCCGAACGCTGCAATCCGTCGGGTTCGACACATGTCAGATCAGCAGGATTCCCATTAAGGTCCAACGCAATTTGCTGCTCCCCGCCGGGGAACGACCTCCACCCAATGATCTCGTCTGTCCCTCAGTTGTTGCTCCAGATGGGCTCCCATGAGATGGAGGTGGCTTCCACCTTGATCTCGGTTGGGCGGATCCTGCTGATCTTCGTAGCGGCCCGTGCGCTCGCCGAAGTGATGGTGCGATTGCAGCTGCCCACGATCCTCGGGGAGCTGCTGGCCGGTGTGCTGATCGGATTCTCCGGCCTCCATTTCATCCTTCCCCCCGAAACCGGTGCGCAGCTGAACAGCACGCTGCTGAATCTGGTCAGCTCACTGTCGGATGTCACTCCCGACGTGGTGCAGTCGATCTACAACTCCACGTTCCCGAATCTGGAATCGCTCGCCACGCTCGGCCTGTTCGCGCTGTTGTTCCTCACCGGCCTCGAGAGTGAACTCGATGAGCTGGTGGCGGTGGGCCTGCAGGCCAGCACCGTGGCCGTGACCGGCGTGGTGGTGCCCTTCGCGCTCGGCACGCTCGGCCTTCTCTATATCTTCCATCTGCCATTGATCCCGGCGGTGTTCGCGGGTGCGGCGATGACCGCCACCAGCATCGGCATCACGGCGAGTGTGTTCGGCGAACTCAAATATCTGCGCACCAAGGAAGGTCAGATCGTGATCGGCGCCGCCGTGCTCGACGACATCCTCGGCATCGTGATCCTGGCGGTGGTGGTGGCCCTGGCCGGTGGCGGCGCTCTGGAGATCGGCCCGATCATCAAGCTGCTGGTGGCCGCGGCGGTGTTCGTGGCGGCGTCCCTGTTCCTCAGCCGCACGGCTGCCCCCCTGTTTGACTGGGTTCTGGATCAGCTCAAGGCCCCCGGTGAAGTGGTGGTGGCGTCCTTCGTGGTGCTCTGCCTCTGCTGCTTCGCGGCCCAGGCCATCGGCCTCGAAGCGGCCCTCGGTGCCTTCGCCGCCGGCCTGATCCTGAGCAGCTCGAAGCACACCCATCTGATCCAGGACACGGTGAAGCCGCTGGTGGCCCTGTTCGCCACCATCTTCTTCGTGCTGATCGGCACGAGCATGGATCTCTCGGTGCTCAATCCGCTCGACCCCAGCAACCGCGAAGGCCTGGTGGTGGCCGCCTTCCTGCTCACCGTGGCGATCCTCGGCAAGCTGGTGTCCGGCTGGAGCTACCTCAGCAAGGAGAAAACCAACCGGCTGGTGGTGGGTCTGGGGATGATGCCCCGCGGCGAAGTGGGCCTGATCTTCCTCGGCCTCGGCACCCAGGCCAAGCTGCTCAACCCTGCGCTGGAGGCCGCCATCCTGATCATGGTGATCGGCACCACCTTCCTGGCACCGCTGCTGCTGCGCCTGGTGCTCGGAGGCAAGGAAGCGCCGGCCGAACAGCCGGCCTGACTCACTCGGAATCGCGGCGGCTGGCCAGCCCCCAGAAGGCTCCGGCCAGCACCGCCATCAGCCCGAGGCTGGCCGCCCAGCTCGGGCTGAGCGCCCAGCTCAGGCCCAGCTGGGTGATTCCCCCCACAACCAGGGCCAGCAGCAGGCTGCTCACCACCAGGGCCAGCTGGCGCAGGCCTTCGTTCAGCGGCCCGTCGGCCAGTGCTTCCTCGAAGCGCGCCAGCGGCACCGTCAGCGGCAGGTAGAGCGCCAGCGCCCACAGCGCCCCCCCCGACAGCAGGCTGGACCAGTCGCGCACGGAGCGGGCCGCTCAAACTGCTCCCTAGCATCGGCCACCGAGGCAGGCTTCCGGTGATCCCTTCAAGCGCAGCACCCAGCGCAGAGCCCGGCACCGCCGTGGTGCCGGCTACCCCTTCCCCCGCCCTTCCCTGCGCGCAGCCCTGGACTTACCTGGGCCATGCCGTGCACGCGGTGCGGGCCGCCCCCGCAGAGCCGGTGGGGCCGGCCTTCCTGCTGGTGCACGGCTTCGGTGCTTCCACCGACCACTGGCGCTACAACATTCCGGCCCTGGCGGCACGGCACGAGGTGCATGCCATCGACCTGCTGGGCTTCGGCCGCAGTGCCAAGCCCGGCGAGCTGCGTTATGGCGGGGCCCTCTGGCGCGACCAGCTGGCCGCCTACGTGCACGAACGCATCGGCCGCCCCACCGTGCTGGTGGGCAACTCCCTCGGCGGCTTTGCCGTGCTGGCCGCCGGTGTGGCGCTGGGCCCCGACGCCGCCGGTGTGGTGCTGATCAATGCGGCCGGCCCCTTCAGCGACGAGCAGGCGCCTCCCCAGGGCTGGGGGGCGATCGCGCGGCGCACGATCGGGGGAGCGCTGCTGCGCAGCCCGGTGCTACAGCGGCTGCTGTTCGAAAACCTGCGCCGCCGCTCCACGATCCGCCGCACCCTCCATCAGGTGTACATCGATCGCACCAACGTCGATGAGGCGCTGGTGGAATCGATCCTGCGCCCCTCACGCGACCCGGGCGCTTTCGGGGTGTTCCGCACCGTGTTCGACATCCCGAGCGGTCAGCCGCTCGATGAGCTGTTCGCCGCCCTCACCGCCCCGCTCCTCCTGCTCTGGGGCATCCGCGACCCCTGGATCAATGCCGTGGGCCGCCGCGCCGCCTTCCAGCGCCACGCCCCCGCCGGCACCGCCGAGGTGGTGCTCGACGCCGGCCATTGCCCCCACGATGAGGTGCCCGATCAGGTGAACGCCGCCCTGCTGGAGTGGGTGGCCGGCCTGCCGAGCGCCTGAGCCATGCCCCTCCTGCAACGAACCCTTCCCTATCCCCACTGGGAGTACAGCGCTCCGGGCAACTCCGATGCTCCGGGCAGCCCCGACCTGCTGCGCCTGGTGCCTGAGCGGGGCGGCCTGCTCACCGGCTGGCGTTGCAATGGCCGCGAGCTGCTGTATCTCGATGCGGAGCGTTTTGCCGATCCCGCCCTCTCGGTGCGGGGGGGAATGCCGGTGCTGTTTCCGATCTGCGGCAACCTGCCGGGCGATCAGTTGCCGTTGCCGGAGGGCAGCTTCACCCTGCGTCAGCACGGCTTCGCCCGGGATCTGCCCTGGCAGCTGCGCGCCCTGCCCCAGGAGGCGGGGGTGGAACTCGAGCTGCGCGACAGCCCTGCCACCCTGGCGGCCTTTCCGTTCCCTTTCTGCCTGCGGCTGCAGCTGCGCCTTGAGCCTGCTGCCCTGGCGATCACGGCGGTGCTGGAGAACAGCGGCCGGCGGCCGCTGCCCTTCAGCTTCGGCCTGCACCCCTACTTCAATGTGTCGGCGCTGCCGGCGCCAGACAGCGGCAACGCCGCGGTGCACCTGGAAGGGCTGCCGGAGCGCTGCTTCAACCATCAGCTGATGGCGGAGGCGGACACCGCCGCCACACTCGCGCCGCTGGCCGCTGGGGTGGACCTGCTGGCGCGGCCCGAGGGGCCGGTGCGGCTGGTGGATCCGGATGCCGGGCTGGCGCTGGAGCTGCAACCCTTCGCCCCCTTTGACCTGGCCGTGGTGTGGACCGATCCGCCCCGGCCGATGGTGTGCCTGGAGCCCTGGACCGGCCCACGCGGCGCACTGGTGAGCGGCGACCGGCGGCTGGAGGTGGCAGCCGGCGCGAGCTGCACGCTGCAGAGTCGCTACGTGCTCAGGCCGCTCTGACGCCCGGCAGGCGCCCGCGGGCCAGTTGCTGCCTTGGGTCGAACTGGCGCTTGACCGCCTGGATCATCGCCACGGCAGGGGCGTCCTCCCAGGCGGGCACGGTGCTGCCGCTGGGTTGCTGCAGCACCGTGAGCTGGCCGCCCAGCTCCTGGCAGCGGCGCCGCAGTGCTTCCACCCGGTAGGCCGGCAGGGCCGCCGCCGCCGACCACGCGTAGCCGAGGCCGCTGCCGGCCCCCAGGGCCAGCGGCAGGCCGGCGACGGAGCGATCCGCCAGCAGCGCCGCGGTGTGGCTGGGCAGCACACCCGGCCGCAGCAGCCAGAGCGGCTCGTCTGCGCCGGATACCGGTTGCGGCTGCTGGCCGCCGAGCCCCAGCACGCGCAGGGCCTCCAGCCGTTCGGGATCGAGCGGCAGCCCCTTGAGTGCGTGGCTGTCGGCCTGGGCGCGCAGGGTGACGAGCTGGTCGTCCAGGGCCTCGCTGCTCACACTGGCCAGGGCCAGCAGCAGGGCGGGCTGGGCTTCGGCTCCGGCCTGCTCCGCCAGGGCACTGCTCCACCAGTCGATCAGTTCGGGGGTGAGGCTGGAGCGCAGCAGCCACTGGCGCAGGCGCTCCAGCCCCTCCAGCGGCCCCTGCACCAGCAGCCCGCGCCGTTGCGGCGGCAGCGGGAAGGTGCGCAGGGTGAGTTCGGTGATCAGGCCGAGCGCGCCCCAGCTGCCCGTGAACAGGCGCATCAGGTCGTAGCCGGCCACGTTCTTCACCACCCGGCCGCCGGCGTGGGCGGCCACACCATCGGCGCGCAGCAGGCCGATGCCGATCACCTGATCGCGCACACCCAGGTAGCGCTGGCGCAGGCCGCCGCCGAGCCCCCGAGCCACCAGCCCGCCCACGCTGCCGGCCCCTTCGCCGTTGGCGCCTGTGCCCCAGGGCCAGTCGACGGCGAGCCACTGGTTGCGCGCGCGCAGGGCCTCCTGCAGCTCACGCAGCGGCAGCCCAGCCTCCACGGTCACGGTGAAATCGCCGCTGGCGTGGTCGAGCAGGCGGTTCAGGCGCGCCACGCTCAGCACCGTGTCGGTGTGCCGCACCGGCGGCCCCCAGCCCAGGCGGCTGCCCGTGCCGGCAGGCAGCCACGGTGTGCCGGCGGCATGCAGCTGCCGCACGAGGTCGGGCAGCTCGTGGGACGCGGGAGTGATCACGGCACGATGGTGCCATGGCCGCCCCGCCCCCCCCACCCGCATCCCCGTTCAAGGTGGTCGTTTTCGACGACGATCCCACCGGTTCGCAGACGGTGCATGGCTGCCTGCTGCTGCTCCGCTGGGATCCGGACACCCTGCTGAGCGCCCTGCGCGACCCGTCGCCGCTGCTGTTCCTGCTCACCGACACCCGTGCCCTGGAGCCGGAGCCGGCGGCCGATCGGGTGCGCCAGATCTGCCGGGCGCTGCGGCCGGCGCTGGCGGCGGCCGGCATCGATCGCTGGCTGGTGGTGAGCCGTGGCGACTCCACCCTGCGGGGGCACACGCCGCTGGAGGCGGAGCTGATCGCCGCGGAGCTGGGCCCCTTCGACGCCACCCTGCTGGTGCCCGCCTTCCTGGAAGGGGGGCGCACCACGGTGGGGGGCTGCCATCTGCTGCACGGCGAGCCGGTGCATCGCACACCCTTCGCCCGTGATCGCCGCTTCGGCTACGGCACCAGCGTGCTGCGTGACTGGCTGGCCGAGAAGAGCGGCGGGCGGCTGCTGGCCGCGGCGGTGCAGCAGATCGGCCTGGACGAACTGGTGCCGGCCGGCCGTGAGGTGTTGATCCAGCGGTTGCGCGGGCTGTCGGGTAACCCCTGGGTGGTGGTGGATGCGGAGCGTCCGCAGCAGCTGCAGGTGCTGGGAGAGGCGGTGCGCGCCGTGGTGCAGCCCCCGGCGGGCCAACGGCCGCTGCGGCTGCTGTTCCAGTCGGCCGCCAGCCTGCTGAACGCCCTGGTGGACTTGCCGCCGCAGCCCCTGAACCCGGCGGCCCTGGCCGGCCTGCGCCGGCGCGCGGCCTCGGGCCCCCTGCCGGGGCTGGTGCTGGTGGGATCGCACGTGCCGCTGGCCGATGCCCAGTTGGAGCGGTTGCTGGCGGCGCCGGGTTGCGTAGGCGTGGAGATCCCGGTGGCCCGTGTGGCGCGGGTGCTGGAAGGCCCCCTGCCCGACCATTTGCTGCCCTCACTGGAAGCGGCCTGGCTGGCACAGCTGCGCGCCGTGCTGGCCAGCGGCCGCACCCCGGTGCTGTTCACCAGCCGGGGGGAGCTGGTCTGCCGCCATGCCGAGGAGCGGCGGCGGCTGGGCCTGGCCCTGGCGGCGGCGATGGCCCGGCTGGGGGGCGCGCTGGCGCCGCAGCTGGGGTACCTGATCAGCAAGGGGGGCATCACCAGCCAGACCCTGCTGGCCGAAGGGCTGGGCCTCAGCCAGGTGCGGCTGGAGGGTCAGCTGCTGCCTGGGCTGTCGATGCTGCGCACGGGCGCGGAGCACGAAACCGCGCCGCTGCTGCCGGTGCTCACCTTTCCCGGCAATCTGGGCCAGGCGGACACGCTGCGGCAGGCCTGGGAGCAGATGGAGCAGTGATCGCCTGCATCACCAGCTGCCGCCTGCCGCGCATCGGCGGCCACCTCCGCTGACGCCAGGTTCAGCAGGGCGTTGGCGACGGCCAGCAGACGGGCAGCAGGGGGCACTGGCTTGGGGAGCGGGCTCCCTGGCCATGTTGTGCCAGGAACCAGGAACCAGGAAGCCTGAAGGTTGCTGTTTGGAACCCGGGTGTGGTGTTTGGCGCTGAGGTGCTGAGGTGAGGCTGAGTTCAGACCGATGGCGCCGGCAGCCGGTAGAAGGAGGCCGCATTGCTCCACAGGGCCTTCTGTGCTGCCGGCTCGCCCAGGGTGTCGATCAGCAGAGTGAGGTCGCTGGGGTGGAACGGCCGCGGCGCCCGCGTGGACGGCAGGTCGGTGCCGAACATCAGGGCCTGGGGATTGGCGGCGTGCAGGGCGCCCAGGGCCTCGGCCACCGGCAGCTCCACCCGGGAGAAGCCGCTGGCTTTCACGCGCACGCCCTGCTCGGCGAGCTGCAGCAGCGTGGCAAAGCCGTCGCGCGAGAGGCCGAGGTGATCGATGCTCACCGCCGGCAGCCGCCGCAGCAACGGCTGCAGGGCCGCCAGCTCACGCGACTCCACATACAGCTCCACAGGCCAGCCCACCAGCGCATGCAGGCGCAGCGCCAGCGCCTCCAGGTGCTGCACGCGTTCTGAGCCCCCACGCCGCAGGTTGAAGCGCACGGCCCGCACGCCCCTGGCGTTGAGCGCGAGGATCTCCGCATCGGTGGCCTGGGCCGACAGCTGGATCACACCCACGAAGCCAGGGCCCAGTTGCTGCAGGGCACTGAGCAGATGGCGTTGACCGAAACCCTGGAAGGAGCCTGATACCACCGCCCCTGCCGTGATTCCCAGGACCTCGGTGCTGCGGCGGTAGTCGGCGACGGTGAAGGGCTCGGGCAGAAAGCCGTGGTTCGGCAGCAGCGGAAAGGCTGGATCGATGATGTGGAAGTGAGCATCGAAGCGGTGGTGCATCACGCTCCGCGTCGTGTTGGTGCCTGGCGCTCCGCTGCGCCGTTCCCTGCTTCTGGCCGCTCAAGCCGGCCGGTCGGATCCGCCATCCAGGCTCATGGCCAGCAGCTGCACCGGATGCAGCACCGCCAGCGGCCGCGGCGCGCTCTCCATATGCTGCCGGATCTGCAGCGTGCAGCCGATGTTGGCGCTCACCGCCAGGTCGGCGCCGGTGCTGCTCAGGTCGGTGGCTTTGAGGCGGCCCAGCTCGGCGGCTTCCACGGGTTGCACCAGGTTGTAGATACCGGCGCTGCCGCAGCACACCCCCGCTTCTGTGGCCTCCAGCAGCCGCAGGTGAGGGATCTGGCGCAGCAGCGCCCGGGGCTGTTCGCGCAGCCCCTGGCCGTGCAGCATGTGGCAGGCATCGTGATAAGCGAGCCGCAGCGGACGCTCGGCGCTGGCGCGGCTGCCGTCGCTGTGGCGCAGCGGCTGCAACCGCTGGCGCACCGCTTCGCTCAACCCCACCCGGTGCAGGAATTCCTGGATGTCCGCCACACGGCCCCCGAAGGCGCTGCCGCGCGCGGCCCAGGCCGGATCACCGGCCAGCAGGCGGCCGTAGGCCTTGAGCGTGTGGCCACAGCCGGAGGCCGCCACCAGCACCGCATCGAGCGGTTCGGCGCCCGCCGGCTTGCCCGGGCCGATCACGGCGTCGAAGGCGTCGATCAAGGCTGCGGCCAGGGCATGGGTCTGGGCCTCTTCCCCCTGGTGGTGGGTGACGGCGCCGCAGCAGCCCTGGGCCGGCGGGATCACCACCTCGATGCCGTTGGCGCTCAGCACCTGCACCGCCGCCCGGTTCACGGCCGGCTCGAACAACCGCTGCACGCAGCCCAGCACGAGGCCCACGCGGTAGCGCCGCTCGCCCCGGGCCGGGGTTACCAGCGGCAGCGGATCGGTGAACGACTCCTCGGCCAGCGGCGGCAGCAGCCGCTCCATCGCCGCCAGCCCGGGCCCGAACAGGCGGGTGAGGCCGCTGCGCCGGGCCAGCCGTTGCAGCGGTGTGCCGGCATAGAGCCGCAGCGGCTGCAGTACGGCCCGGAGCCGCTGGGGATAGGGCAGCAACTGGAACAGCAGCCTGCGGAAGGCCCACTGGCTGCCGCTGCGCAGCTCCAGGGCGTTGAGTTTCGGGCGGGTGGCCTCGATCAGTTCGTCGTAGCGGACACCGGCCGGGCAGGCGCTCACGCAGGCGAGGCAGCCCAGGCAGGAATCGAAGTGGCTCGCCACGGTGGCATCCAGCGCCAGCTCACCGGCATTGATCGCCTTGAGCATGTGGATACGCCCCCGCGGTGAATCCATCTCCGTGCCCAGCACCCGGTAGCTGGCGCAGGTGGGCAGGCAGAAACCGCAGTGGATGCAGGGATCGGTGACTGGAGAAGGCATGGCACTCAGTCTGCCCGGCTCAGGGCTTCCAGGACCGGCTGCTTCAGCCGCCGAACCGCCGCGGCGGTGAGATGGTCGTCGTCGGCCAGCTGCCACTTCAGATCGTCGAGGGAGCAGCCCTTCGGGCAGATCCACGGCATCGGATCGATGAAGCGCACGCGGTCAGGGAGATTCCGGCTCAGTTGAACGTTGATCGTCCTGGTGGAGGTGGCATCCTCTCGCAGGGTGTTCAGGCAGGGCTCGCTCCATCGAGCGGGGCGGAACCACTCCGGCAGACAGAGCTCCCGTCCGATCAGCCTCGGACTGGCCCCGATCAGGGCGACCTGCAGCCCCTTGGCACCAGCCCTGTCTGAAAAGGCATCCAGCGCCTTCATGTAAAGCGCCGTCTTCGCTTCGGTGCCCCGCACCGGCTGTCCGGTTCGATCCAGGAAATGGTCACGGGTGGCCCGCAGGCCGCTGCCCAGGTGACTGAGCTGATAGCCCGCGATCAGAACGCCATCTCCGGGTCGGCTGGTGGCGAGGATCCGGGAAGCAATCTCATCCTGGAAGCGCTCACAGCCAGGATCCAGATGGCCGAATGCGGTGGCCGGGAACGGGCAGCCGGCTTTGGTCAGCAGTGTGATTCCGGCGCCCTCCCGGTGGAGCTCGGCGGCCAGGGGAATCAAGGCAGTGGCATGGCTGTCACCGACCACGAAGATGGTCCGACCTTGGGCTGCGCCCTGGGGCGCGGACTCGACCGAGCAGGTCCTGGCCTTGGCATCGATCTGAGGGCGATCGAGCACATCGTTTCGATCGATCAGACAGGCCGTTGAGGTGATGGTCGTGCCGGCAATGCGCTGGTTCCGCCGTTCCTCGGACAACGTGGCCGGCCGCTGGCCGAGATAAAGATGGGGTCCGAGCCCTCCGCCGATCAGCAACAGCAGCATGGTTGCGGCGGCGGTGTTGATTCCGACTCCGATCAGGATGGTCTGTTGGTTGGTGGGGGCCCACGGCTTCGAACCGAAGGGGGTTTCAAGCGTCCGGTAGGACAGTTCTGCCAGCCCCAGGATCAGCAGCAACTGAAACGGCACACTCCAGGCGTGGATGCCGATCGTCCAGCGGCTGAGCACGATGACGCTCCAGTGCCACAGGTAGAGCGAGTACGAAATCTGGCCGATGCGGAGCACCGGGGGGCACGTGAGGAGCCGGCCGAGCAAGGAACGTCCCCGCAGGGTTCGGATCAGCGCGCAGGTTGCCGCCACGCTGACCAGCATCGGGATCGAACTGGAACCCTGGGGCGCCAGGGTCACGCCGACCAGAGCCAGGAAGGCCCCCCAAGCCAGCCCGTCGCGAAGGGGGGCCTGTCCGGGTTCCCCCTGCGGATCCTCCCCGTTCGCAGTCAGCAGACAACCGACCGCCAACTCCCAGACTCTCGGCCCCGTGAGGAAGTAGGCGGCGGATGAATCGACCTGCCGCATCTGCAGGAACAGGATCAGTGACAGCACGGCCACCAGGGCCATCCCCAGGCGAAACCGCCTTCGCCCCGCTCCCCCGGCTCTGCCAAGTCCGAGCTGCCAGGCAGCCAGCGGAAACACCAGATAAAACTGATAATCCACACCCAGGAACCAGGTCTGGGTGAAGCTGTTGAGCTGGGCGCTGGTGCCGAAGTAATCGGTGGCCTGCTGGTGCAGGAACACGTTCGAGGCCCCCGCCAGCGCAAGAAGCCCTGTCCACAGGGAGGCCGCCGGATCAGGAACCACCAGGCAGGTCAGCAAGGCGGTGACGACGACACAAGCGCTCAGAGCCGGGACCAGTCGCTGGATGCGTCGGCGGTAGAACCCGGCCAGGAAGGCTCCGCGGCTGTCGGCCGTTGGCCTGTGCTCCAGCGATCGGGTGATCACGTAGCCGGAGATCACAAAAAAAACGTCAACCCCGACATAGCCGCTCGGCAGCAGGGACTTGTTCAGGTGGTTGACGATGACGGCAACGATGGCGACGGCTCTGAGGCCGTCGATCTCGGCTCTGCGAGCGATCTGATGGGGGGGGCACGCATCCCCCCGATTGTCCTCGGCCGCACCCCTGCCCGGAATCTCCGGGCTTCAGCCGCCGAAGTGGCGCACCACGGCCTCGGCGAAGCCGGAGCAGCTCACCGGATCCACCCGCGGTTCCATCAGCCGGGCCAGGTCGTAGGTGACCTCCCCATTGGCGATCGCGGCGCTGATCCCCGCAGTGATCAGATCAGCCGCTTCCTGCCAGCCCATGTACTCGAGCATCATCACGCCGCTGAGGATCACCGAGCCCGGGTTGATCCGATCCAGCCCCGCATGCTTGGGCGCGGTGCCGTGGGTGGCTTCGAAGATGGCGGCGTTGTCGCCGATGTTCGCCCCCGGCGCCATGCCCAGGCCGCCCACCACCGCCGCCGCCGCATCGGAGATGTAATCGCCGTTGAGGTTGAGGGTGCAGAGCACCGAATACTCCTGGGGCCTGGTCTGGATCTGCTGGAAGATGCTGTCGGCGATGCGGTCGTCGACGAGCACCATGCTCTTCCACTTGCCGTAGCCGTGGCTCTCGCCGATGCTGTCGAGCACCCCTTTCACTTCCGCGTCCACCGCCGCTTTCTTCTCGGGGGTGAGGCTGTCGTAGCCGGGTTCGATCAGGCGGGCGTTGTCTTCGACGCTGAGGCCGTGGTTGCGCTCCAGGTTGCCGAGGATCCAGCTTTCCCGCTCGGTCACGCACTGGTCGCGGAATTCGCTGGTGGCCAGCTCGTAGCCCCAGTCTCGGAAGGCCCCTTCCGTGAACTTCATGATGTTGCCCTTGTGCACCAGGGTGACGTGGCGTTTGGCGCCCTCCAGCCCCAGGGCGTGCTGGATCGCCTTGCGCACGTGGCGCTGGGTGCCCGCCTTGCTCACCGGCTTGATGCCGATGCCGGCCCCCTCCGGGATGCGGCGTTTGCCGAGCTTGCCGTTGGCCGGAATCACCGTGTCGTTGAGGTGGGCGATCAGCTCCACGCACACCGGATCGGTGGCTTCCCACTCGATCCCCATGTAGATATCTTCGGTGTTCTCCCGGTACACCACCACATCGAGGTCCTGGGGCCGCTTGTGGGGGCTGGGGGTGCCTTCGTAGTAGCGGCAGGGGCGCACACAGCAGTAGAGGTCGAAGATCTGGCGCAGGGCCACGTTCAGCGAACGAATGCCACCGCCGATCGGCGTGGTGAGCGGGCCCTTGATCGCCACGCCGAACTGCTCGATCGCGGTGAGCGTGTCCTGCGGCAGGTATTGATAGGTGCCGTAGAGCTCGCAGGCCTCGTCGCCGGCGTACACCTTGAACCACTCGATGCGCCGCTCGCCGCCGTAGGCCTTGGCCACGGCCGCATCCAGCACCCGCTGGGTGGCGGGCCAGATGTCCACGCCGGTGCCGTCGCCGCGGATGAAGGGGATGATCGGGTCGGACGGCACCACCGGAAGGCCGTTCTCGAAGCGGATCGCCGTGCCGTTTTCGGGTGGGGTGAGCTTTTCGTAGGACGGAGCGGACAGGGTCACCATCGGCGGCAGGAGGGGGGAAACGGCGCGACCGACGGCGGTCCGTGGTCGTGGTGCCGGCCCGCTGGCGCAGCCTCCCTCGGGAAACTCCAGCATGGGTCGGCTCGCGGAGCCTAGGTTCCGTTCCATCCGCTGTTCTGCTCAGGGGAAACGCCATGAATGCGGCAGACCTGGCCCGAAGTCCGGAGATGGCCCACGCCATCGCCTCCGCCGCCGCCCTGTTCCGGCGCCATTTCCCTGATGCCCGCGCCAATCTCACCCCCTGGCGCGACGACCCCGACACCCGCCGCTTCGAGGAGCAGGCCTCGGTGGACCTGGCCTTCCACTTCCCCGGCTGGAGCCCCCGCCTGCAGTGCCGCAGCCTGCTGATGCAGCTGCGCCTCGCCGAGGCTCCGGTCGCCGGTGGCGGCGGTACCCCGCGGCTGCTGGGGGTGCTGCTCAGCGGCATGACCTTCCAGGGCGAGCAGTGGCGGCTCGCCACCGTGGGCGACTGGGAAGCGAGTGGGGTGAACCTGCCCCAGCCCGAGGTGGCGGAGAAGCTGCGGCTCGTCTGCCGCGACCTGTTCGCCCTGCTGGGCGAGGGGCCAGCCGCCGCCGCCAGCGACGAGGCCGCTTAACCCTTCGCAACCTGAGCCGCCCGTGCCGGCAGCACGGCCCTAACTTGTTGGCCACGACCTACGGCACACCGGCTTCTATGGCTGTCGCCCTTGCTTCACAGTTGCGCGAAGGCACCAAAAAGGCGCACACGATGGCCGAGAACACCGGCTTCGTCACCTGCTTTCTCAAAGGGGTGGTCGACAAGATCAGCTACCGCAAGCTGGTCGCCGACCTCTACTTCGTGTACAGCGCGATGGAGGAAGAGATCGGCGCCCTCAAGTCTCACCCGGTGGTGGGGCCTATCGCCCACGACGCCCTCAACCGCCGCAGCGCTCTTGAGGCTGATCTTGCCTTCTACTTCGGCGCCGGCTGGCGTCAGCAGGTGCAGCCCACTCCGGGCGCCCAGAAGTACGTGGAACGCCTTCATCAGGTGGCCAAAGAATCCCCCGAGCTGCTGGTGGGTCACCACTACACCCGCTACATCGGCGACCTTTCCGGCGGCCAGATCCTCAAGAACATCGCTCAGAAAGCGATGAACCTGGGCGAACACGATGGCCTGCGGTTCTACGAATTCGATGCCATTCCCGATGAGAAGGCCTTCAAGGCCAGCTATCGCGAAAGCCTCGATCAGTTGCCGATTGATCAAGCCACGGCCGATCGCATCGTGGAGGAGGCCAACCACGCCTTCCACCTCAACATGGTGATGTTCCAGGAGTTGGAAGGCAACCTGGTGGCCGCCATCGGCAAGGTGCTGTTCGGCTTCCTCACCCGGCGCCAGCGCACCGGCAGCACCGAGGCCGTCGCCGCCTGAGCCGGCACCGGCCCTCCCCTGCGCCAGAGTCAGCGGCGGCTGCCAGATCGCCTTTGCGCCCCCTTCGCTTCCTTGTGCCCGGCACCAGCGGTCGCTTCCGCTGTGGCGGTCTTCAGGTTGAACTGCAAACGGCCCGCCTCACCGCTTCAATCGTGCCCACGGAGGTGGTCACCTATCGGCGAAAGGAACCCGGCAGGCCTTATCTGGCCGATCTGCTTCGCCAGGAGCGAGCACCCGGTTCGGCGCTTTGGATCGTGAGCTGGGGGTTTGACGTGCCCAGGCAGCTGCGTCTGCTACGGGGTCGGGCGGTGGCGTATCACGCCCATAGCACTGGGTATGGCTTTGATTTGCCCGCTGGCGTGCCGGTGTTGGCGGTGAGCCGCAACACGCTCGGGTACTGGGGAAATCGGGCGCCACGCAACCCGCTGTTTCTGGTGCCAAATGCCATTGATGCAAGCTGGGGGGACGACGACAGAGTCGCCGATCCGGCCCTGGTGGCCCGGCGCCCTATTGATGTGCTGGTGCAGGCTCGCAAGAGCAGCGCCTACGTGCTGCAGCAACTGGTGCCGGCCTTGCGGGCCCAAGGCCTCCGGGTTGAGGTGCAGAGCGGCTGGGTCGACGACCTGGTGGGCTTGTTCCGCTCCGCCAAGGTGTATCTCTACGACTCGGCCGATTACTGGCGCAGCGAAGGGCTCAGCGAGGGCTTCGGACTTCCACCACTGGAGGCACTTGCCAGTGGCTGTGTGGTGTTCAGCAGTGTCAACCATGCCCTGGCTGACTTCCTTGACCCGGGGGCGGTTGGCCACCAGATCGGCTTTGGCACACTCCAGGCCGACCTAGAGCGAATCATTGCTGCGGCTGCTGATCCGGGCCATTGGCAGGCAGACCCCGCCCAATGCAACAGGCTGTTGTCCATGTTCTCGGAGCAGGAACTGAGGTACCGCTGGGCAGAGGCCCTCAAGTCCATCGACCAGCATTGGGACCGGCTGTCATCCCTCACTCCGCCGCTGCGGAATCCTTCGCCCGCGAGCCTGGAAGCCATGAGGATCCTCTCCAAGCTGCGCAGCCTCACAAGCCGCTGGCGTGGACGATCGGTTCTGTGACTGGCTTGGACGCAGGCACCCTGTCGGATGTGACCGATAAGGTTATCGGGCCATTGAGCAGAGTCTTCGATTTCAGTGAAGTTGAGCCTCCCTGCCGGGCTGCAAAGCCAGACGCTGGCCCAACTGGGCCGATTATTGTCATTTTTGCCAAAAAAGCGTCTGCAGGGTCTGATCGCTTTGCTGGTGATCTCTTTATTGGTTGGCCTGCTGGATCTGGTTTTCGTTGGGCTTCTGGCTCGCCTTGTGGGTGCCTTGAGCGGGGTCAAGCTGCCCGACAGAATTCCACAGATCTGGTTCTTTGGCGGCGGTAGAGCCTCTCAATCACTTTGGATGGTGAGCATCCTAATTGGATTGATTTGGTTGTCAACAGGCTTAAAGTTTCTCACTGCTGCACTCCAGAGTTTCCTTAGCGCGCAGATTTGGTCGGATTACGGCAATCGGATCTATGCAAATATTCTGATGCAAGATTACGAGTACTTCCAGGCTCAAAAGTCTGCCCACCTTCTTGCACGTCTCAACCGTATCCTCAGCAAAATATCTGATGACATCATTCTGCCTATGCTGTCAGTGATTTCCAGCGCATTATCTGTTGGTGTGCTTACGATTGGTGTCGCAGTTGTCCTGGGCCCTGTTGCGATCATTCTCTTTGTCACTCTCGTTGCTGCCTACGCCTCGGTGTCGGCACTGCTGATTGCACCCTTAAGGCTTGCCTCCAAGCAGAAGCTCCGGTTTGCGTTGAGAATCAACTCGTTGCTGGTCGAATCTATTCGTTCAATCCGTGATGTTCAGCTCTATGCGGCCGAGCAGCGATTCATCGACAAGTTCTGGTCCATTGGAATCACAGGAAAACGTTACGACAGAATTTCAAAGCTTCTGCCTGATATTCCTCGCTATATCATTGAGCCGGCCGGAATCACGATGCTCTTCGCGATTGGCCTTATTCCCATCTTGTTGGATCCAGATAGAAAGCTGCAGCAAGCCTTGCCTGCATTGGCAGCTGTCATGTTTGCAGCCTTGAGAATCTCAGCACCAATCCAGTCGATTTTTCGATCTGTCAACCGGTTTCGAGGCAGCCTTCCAGATATCTCGGATGCCTTACAGCTGCTGGATCTGAAGGCGTCACGGGCCACTCTTCTAAGCCCGGGTACCCCCTCTCCTGCTGGGGTGATGCCTAAGCACACAATCAGACTGAATGATGTTTGGTTCCGTTATGCCAGTTCGGAAGATTGGGTGATCAAAGGAGTCAACATCACGATCCCCATTGGGTCAAGGGTTGCTTTGGTCGGCAAAACTGGTGGAGGTAAATCCACCACCGCCCACCTCCTGCTTGCCCTCTATAAGCCGCAAAGGGGATGCATCGAGCTGGATGGGATTGAATTGGCTTATGAAGAAACGCCAGCTTGGCAGGCTTGCTGCGCGATGGTCCCTCAATCGATTGTTCTGCTCGATACGAGCATCCGTGAAAATGTTGCTTTTGGAGTGGATGAGGAAGAGATCAATGATTATGCCATTTGGGAGGCTTTGGAAGCTGCTCAGTTAAATGAGTTTGTCTCTGAGTTGCCATATGGACTCTATACAATGATCGGGGAAAATGGTTTGCGACTCTCCGGTGGACAGCGTCAGCGCCTCGCCCTTGCAAGGGCTTTTTACAAGAAGGCCAAGGTACTCGTTCTGGATGAGGCGACAAGCTCTTTGGACAATAAAACTGAGAGCAGCGTTTTAGACTCGCTTGAGCTGATCGGTCGTAGATGCACCACAATTGTGATTGCACATCGCTTAAGCACTGTTAAGAACTGCGATCGAATCTATGAATTTGCGGATGGGATGATTAGGGCCTACGGAGATTATCAACAGCTTCAGGCCAGGTCGGAAACCTTCAGGGAGCTTGTTTCGCTGGACAATGGCTGACATCACCCTTCTGGCCACTGCAGATTGGGATCAACTACTTTGGACCAATAAGCAACACGTCGCTTCCGAGTTGGCTGATCTTGGTCATCGAGTTCTTTATGTCGAGTCACTGGGTTTACGTGCACCGCGTCGTCAGGCTCAAGATTTTGGCAGAATTTTACGTCGTTTAGTCAAGGGCTTGATGCCGCCACGGCAGCAGAAGTCCAACCTCTGGGTTTGGTCACCATTGGTTTTGCCTGGGGTTCGTGGTCAACTTGCCACTCGGATCAACCGATTGATCTTGCTTGGCGGTCTAGCTCTGGCTCGGCGCTGGCTGGGGATGCGAGCGGAATTGTTATGGACTTACAATCCAAAGACCCTTGCTTATGGGATGCCCGGTCCGTATGCAACTCTGGTTTACCATTGCGTAGATGACATCCAGGCTCAACCGGACATGGATGATCTGGATCTCTCCGCGTGGGAGGAGCGTCTTTGTCGGGCTGCTGATCTTGTCTTTGTAACCTCTCCTGCCCTTCAGGAGAGTCGTCGTAAGTATAATCCTAATACGTACTACTTCTCAAACGTTGCTGACTACAATCACTTCGCGCAGGCACTTGAGCCTGATCTTGAGATTCCTCGCGATATTGCCATCATCCCCCAACCAAGAATCGGCTTTGTGGGGGCCATAAGTGCGTACAAGCTTGACCTTGACTTGCTTGCCAAGCTTGTAGAGGCGTCGCCAAGCTGGTCCTATGTGATGATCGGTCCCGTTGGTGAGGGTGACCCCAGTACCCAGCTTTCCGGCTTGCTGGATTGTTCTAATGTTTATTGGCTTGGCGTCAAGTCCTATCATGATTTACCTGCCTATATGAAGGGTCTTGATGTGGGCCTTCTGCCTCTTCGATTCAACAGATACACCCGCTCCATGTTTCCCATGAAGTTCTTTGAGTATCTGGCCGCCGGGCTGCCGGTTGTGGCTTCGGCCATTGATGCTTTGGAGAGTTATCGCCCGTTTGCTGCTCTTTGCGAGCCAACAGTGGATTCATTCCTCGCCGCTCTGAATAACACTCTCAAGGGCCTGGGATGCCCGCTTGAGGCGCGTATCGAATGTGCCGCTCAGCATACCTATCATCGCCGTACCCAAGCCATGCTTCGTTGTCTTCGTAACATTGCCTCGGTGGAATGATCGAACGCAATCAAGTTTGGAATTTGCTTGTTTGCCTGCCCAATCTGCTCCTATCGCGTCTTTGGGCCATTCAGGCCTATGACGGCATTCTTCCCATTGTGATCACACTTCATTCCTTCACTGAAGGACGCAAGCCCGCGCTGGGTTTGCTGGTGATCTGGATGGCTATCCGCTTGACCAATCAGATGGTTGCCAAGTTTAGGACACACTCCTTGCAGCCTCCGCTGGAAGCCATTCTGTTGGCTCTTCTGCTCGTGAACACTCGCTTGATTGTTCTCCGTGAGGATATTGATGGGCCTACGACCTTCCTGTTGATTGCCATCGGCTTCATGATCGGTGCCGGCCAAAGCTTGCGCGAATGGAGGTTTTCATTCGGATGGTTGGCGCTCACCCCCTTGCTGCTGATGGCCTACTTTTTGCAGCATCATTCTGCCGCAAGCTTTTGGAGCACATCATACGTTAGAGATGTGTACGAGGCGACCATGGATGGCCATGGAGGCATCAATCGTTTTGCCACGATCCTTATGCTTCTTACGCTCAGTTCGGCCAGTTACTCATTGCTCTCTCGATCGTTACTCGAGCGTCTGATCGGCACCACGGCAGCAGTTGTTGGTTATGCTCTCTGCGTGAGCACGGATTCCCGCCTTGCCCAGATAGCTCCGCCAGTGGCTCTTTTGGTTGGTTGGGTAGCTGCACGCTGGAGGAGGGGCTCCACAAAGTTTCTTTCCGTTGTGTTTGCCACCGCTGCCATGGCTGTCATGGTCATTGGGTCGTGGTGGTTTTTCTTGGCCCCTGATGCGAACATCAATCAGTCTTCGGATATGGGTAGGCTGAGAGCGGGGGCATGTTGGCTGTCGTTGATGTTTACTGGGGCGAATCGGTTTCTTTATGGTGTGGGCTACGGCCCACAGGCAAACGATATGTGCAGCCACCTGAGGGAAGGAGGTGGATTCGGCCATGCTCACAACACGATCGCTCAGGTCGGTGGCCAGCTTGGTGTGCTTGGCATAATGGCATTTCTGATTGTGGTGATTCTCGTCTCCATGGGTCTAAGGCGACAGTTCCAGAGCATTGCGTCCCGATGTGACACAACGCCCTCACACCTTGCGTTTTTTCAAGTAGCTGTTTCCCTCAACGTGTTGCTCCTGCTCAACACCCTCGCCACTACCATCTATCGCACCAATCAAGTCACCCAGTGTTTGATCGGTTTCCTGGCGGCCACGTCGCTGTGCCTGTTCAGTGCTCCCGCGGACGTCACCCTTACCTCTGAGCCGTCAGTAGACAGTTCACTGACAGCCGACCCAATCCCGTGAGGCACTTAAGCCATCAATGATCCAGCCCAGTAGGCGGCGAATCCGCACTTACCTTCCTGAGTGGGTTCTGGCTTGGGTGACTGTAGCGATAGCTGCCGGCTTACGTTGCTTCGGCAGGCGGCTTGCTGCCTATCAGCTCTTGATGCGGTTTCTGGAGCGGTGGCCCCGCAATCCTGCGGTGCTTGCCGCGATTATCCCTCAGGCAATGGCTCGGAATGATTATTCCTTTGCCGTGTGCAAGATTGAGGATCTATGGCTTAACTCAGGCCATACGCATTATCTTCATCGCCTTCTCTTTCGCCGGTCAATGCGGCCTGGTGATCTGAAGCAGCGACTGGCTCTGTTTCAGTTGATCGCTGCCAGCAGCAAGCTTCCTGAGCACTATCGCTGGTATTCCTTGATCATCATTGCTTACCAGGCGATTGCAACTGATGATTTCCCACTGATGGAGCATACGGCTGCTGATCTGGAGCGGCTGGTCCAGCAGCTGTTGAGCGATCCAGGCGTGTTTGTCTGCCAGCGCGCCAACCGGGAAAACCGAGCAAAGCTGCTGGTTTCGGTTTTCACAGCACTTTCTAGGTTGTATCTATCTCTGGGGAGTATTGATTCCTTCGAGTCTGTGGGGATTCGAGTCTCTGCCATCATCGACAGCGTTGACCTCACGGCCATTGATCCCGATAGCGCCTACAGATCTACCCGTAATCTGATGCGATGCCTGGCCATTGAAGCCCTTCAGGCTTGGCACCAACAGGATGCTGAGCGGTGGCGGCTCGCCTGTCATCGATTGCGCCGAGTCCACGACCATTGCCACAGGCCTTGCTTTGATGCCAGCAGTGCTCAGGAAGATCACCGTGGGTTCGCCAGGGAGATGCTTGGGGCAGTTGCAACAACAGATGGCACGGGCTGGTTGGTTGCGAAGGAAGATGAGCAGATCCATCACTTGATCACTCTCATCATCAAGACCACGTTTGAGCCACGTTTCCTCCCCAAGATCAGAGTTATGTTTGCTTCCTACCTGGCTCCGTCGCAATGACAGTGCGTGTGGCGTTCTACATCGACTCTCTCAAGACTGGTGGTGCTGAACGCGTGACGCTGCGGATGGCGCAATGGTGTCGCGAGGCTGGCTATCTTCCTGTTGTCCTCACGCGGCGGCAGGCCCGCCACGACTTCTACCCACTCCCTGAGGGTGTTTTACGTGAGGTTGAAGCCCCTGATCCAGCCTGGGTGGCTGCCTTGGGCTGGCTGGGATTCCCATGGAGGGTGCTGACGTTACGGCATTGGCTACGCCGCAACCGAATCGAGATCGCGATTGGGATGACTACCCTTCCAGCGATCAAACTGATCCTGGCGGTATGGGGTCTGCCGCTGAAGTGCTGGATCTCTGAGCGCAACTATCCACCCGCCAAGCCCCCGTCTCTGCCATGGCGCCTGCTGCGATGGCTCACCTACCGCAGGGCTGACCTTCATCTCGTGCAGACCCATCAGACCGGTGATTGGCTCAGGCGGCATCTGGGCGCCACGCCACAGCTGTTGCTGCCGAATTCGGTGAGCTGGCCGTTGCCTTCATTTGCGCCTCATGTGGATCCAGTTACTGTTCTTGGTCCTTGTCTCCGACATGACGATTCAGGCACTGCTGGGCCTCCACCCGCCCTTCTTCTTGCAGTTGGAACCAAAGCGTTTCAGAAAGGCTTCGATCGCTTGGTGAGGGCGTTTGCGTTGATCGCTGACGACTGCCCAGGGCTCCACCTTGTGATAGCTGGACTCACCATCAAGCCCTACCGCGGTAGGGATCAGGTGGCCGACCTACAGTCCTCGCTGCCCCCCTCCTCGGCAGCCATGGGGCGCGTCCACTTTCCAGGGGTGGTGGGAAACATTGGCGACTGGTATTCGGCTTGCGAGATGTTCATCCTGCCCTCCCGTTTCGAAGGCTTCCCCAATGTTCTTCTGGAGGCCATGGCCTCGGGCTGCGCCTGCGTGGCCTGCGACTGTCCGACCGGCCCAGCCGACCTGATCCGGGATGGGGAGAACGGACTGCTGTTGCCCGAAGCAGCCTCGGATCTGGAGTTGGCGAACGCCATCACCACCCTGCACCGGGATGCCCGCTTGCGGCGCCGCCTGGGCCAGGCAGCTCAGCACGTGCGTGAACAGTTCAGCGACGCACAGCTCGCACAACGCTTCATCGAGGCCCTCAATGGCTGACGACCTCTGGATCGTGCTGCCTCATCTGGGTCCTGGGGGTGCCCAGAAGGTCGCCATGCTGGCCGCTGCCCATTTCGCCGGGCAGGGCTACCAGATCACGGTTGTCTCCCTGCTGCCGGATCCGACCCCGGTGCACGCGGTGCCGGCGGGGGTACGGCTGCTCGACCTTGGCGCCGCCGTCGCGGCGGCCCGCCGCGGCGATTGGTGGAACCGCTCCCTGTTCGCCCGCGGTCGCCGATTCCTCAAGCTGTGGCTGCCGCGCCTGGCGTCCTGGTTCCTGCTCATCACCCTCTGGCCCTGGCTTCGGCGGTTGCGCCCTCCCCAGGGCGCCGGCCTGTTGCGTTGGCTGGTGCGCGGGGTGGGTGGGCCCCAGGCCTCCTTGCTGCGGGAACGGGTGCTGGCGGAGCGACCACCCCGGCTGCTGGCCCTGCTCACCAAGACCAACATGCTCGCCTGCCAGGCCTGCTGGGATCTGCCCCTCCACCTGGCCGTGTCGGAACGCAACGATCCCCGCCGGCAGACCCTTGGCTTCCCGTGGCAGCGGCTGCGGCGTCTGCTTTACCGACGCGCCGATGCGCTCACCGCCAACACGCTCGGGGTGCTGGCGACCCTGGAAACCGATCTGGGCCTCACCCAGGCTCGCCTGTTGCCCAACCCCCTGCCGCCCGGGATATCCCTGGCCGGTGCAGGACGGCCGGACCTCCAACCGTCGAAGGTTTGTCTCGCCGTGGCTCGGCTGGTGCCCCAGAAAGGACTCGATCTGTTGCTGGAAGCCATGGCCCGAGTGTCACCAGCCTCGGGGGAGTGGCGCTTGGTGGTCGTGGGGGATGGTCCGGAGCGTGGGGCCCTGGAGGAGCAGGCCCGGTCCCTGGGGATCGCAGCCAAGGTTCGCTTCGAGGGCTTCCAGAGCACCGTTCTTCCCTATCTCCACCAGGCCAGGATCTTCGTGTTGCCCTCCCGGTTCGAAGGGATGCCCAATGCCTTGCTGGAGGCGATGGCCACCGGTCTGCCGGTGATCGTGACGGATTCCTCCCCGGGGCCGCTTGAGCTGGTGGAGCACGACCGCACCGGTCTCGTGGTGCCGGCCGAGAACCCCGGGTGCCTGGCCGAAGCGATCGAAGCCCTGCTGTCCGATGAGCGGCGTTGTGCACGGCTCGGGTCAGCAGGCCGTCAGCGGCTGGCATCGCAGGAGTGGACGGAAATCGAGCCCCTGTGGCGGTGGGCTCTGAACCTGCCCGTCGCAGCGCCTGAGCCCGATGGCTAAGCGGTTGCTGCTCCTGGTGCCAAGCCTCAGGGCACCCTCGGAAACCTTCATCAGGGCCAATGCCACCGGGCTGCCCTTCGACACGGTCGTGGTCTGCGCTGACGAGATTCCCTGGTCAGGCCCGCCGCTGCGGACGGCCTACGGCCTTTCGATTGTGGTCAGCAAGGCGCTCCATCGGCTGGCACCGGCTCTTCCCAGATGTCTGGCGCAAGCGGTGAGGCGGTTCGGCACCTGGCTGCCCTCCCGGCTGGTGAGCAGGATCTGCCGAACAGAGCAACCCGTTGTGGTGCTGGCGGAGTTCGGCTTCCATGCGGTGCAGATCATGGAACTGGTTCCGGCCACCGGCCTTCCCCTGATCGTGCATTTCCGGGGGGCCGATGCATCCGCCCACCGCTACCTGTTCCACCTGAAGGAGCGCTACGAGCGGTTGCTGGAGCTCTCGAGCGCAGCTGTGGTGAAGTCGGAGATCATGCGCAAGACGGTGTTGGGTCTGGCCCACAGACGAACAAGCCCCCTGCCCGTGCTGGTGAGTCCGTCCGGGGCGAATCCAGCCGTGTTCCACGGAGCCGATCCTGCCGCGGCCCCCCCCCTGTTCCTCAGTGTCGGTCGGTTCGTGGCCAAGAAAGGTCCGCTGCTCACCCTGGCCGCCTTCGCCCTGGCTGCCAGGGACTTGCCAGAGCTCCAGCTGGTGATGGTCGGGGAGGGGCCCCTGCTCGCTCAGGCACACCAGCGGGCCATCCAGCTGGGCATCGCCGAACGGGTGAGTTTTGCCGGCCTGCGGACGCCTGCCGAGGTGGCGGAGTTGATGCGCCACAGCAGAGGCTTCCTCCAACACTCGCTCACCGCCCCCGATGGCGACCAGGAAGGCTCACCCGTAGCGGTGATGGAGGCCCAGCTGAGCGGTTTGCCCGTCGTGGCCACATGGCATGCGGGGATCCCGGACGTGGTGATTGACGGCGAGACAGGGATCCTGGTGCCCGAGGGGGACTGGAAGGCGATGGGGAAAGCGATCAGCCGCCTGGCTGCTGACCCCGCCTTTGCCGAAAGGCTCGGCAATCGAGGCCGCCATCGATGCCTGACCAGGTTCACGACGGGCCATCACCACGACCAGTTGGCCACCCTTCTGAGCCAGTGCGCAGAGAGGTCGGGCCAAAAGGAATAGGAAGGTTTGGGCAGGTCCACAAAGGAGGGAGCGTGAGTTGGCTGTCAACCGGAAGCCCAACCGGGTCAGGAGGATTCCCTGTCCCCAGCCCGTTCGCTGCCAGGTTCTGGCTCCGCCAACTTGATTGGCCAACCCTGTGAGCTGAATCTGGTATGGAAACGACTTAGATGTTGCGTTTGTCGATCATGTCGGCCAACATGGCAAACATCAGGATGTTGAGAGCTGCAAAGCCAATGAGGATCGTCTTATCTGTGAGATTACGCAACACAAAGGCATCATAGAACAGGCTGAGAATGAAGCAGATGCTCAGCGCCACCACGAGCGGCAAGAGAAGCCGAAGTGGAGCAAAGTACATGCCAGTGCGGCTAATCAGATGAACGAAATTAATGGTGTCCTTGATTGGCTGAATATGGCTATTGCCGATTCGACGCCGATAGCTGATCGGAATGTAGGCAACATCGAAGTTGTTTCGCAGCATGCAGATCGTTATGGTGGTTGTAAAGCTGAATCCGTTCGGCAATAATTCCAGGAAGCGCAAAGCAACATCCCTGCGGAAAAAGCGAAAGCCAGAATTTATATCTGGCACATCCTGGCCAGAAAGAAAGGAAACCCAAGGAACCAGGAAGAGTTTAGGAATCGTGCGCAGCTTCGAATACTCGACATCTTCGGCAATGCGTGCACCCACGAGCATGTCGTGGTCCGCGGCTTCATCGACCAATTCAGGAATCAGCTCATTCGGGTAAGTGCCATCGGCATCGGTGATGCAGATCAGTTCGGAATGGGACCGGCGGATGCCGGTTTTCAGAGCAGCCCCGTAGCCACGGTTTCGACTATGGCCAATCACTCGCATTCGCCGGCTGCCATACAGATTCTCCAGCTCACTAAGAATCTCAGCGCTGCCGTCGTTGGAGCCGTCGTCGACCACCATCACCTCCACGGCCTTGAGTCCGCTGGTGTCAATGGCAGCCAGGATTTCCTCCACCGTGCGGCGAATCGCACCTGCTTCGTTGAAACAGGGAATGATCACCGATACCGAGGGTGACTCCATGGTGATGCCATCATTCCGATCCCGCTCTGGCGACCGATCTTCCTGGCGTGCATTAAGGATTCGGCTCGTTTCCGCTTGGCTCAAGGATCTCCATCCAACGTTGAAGGGATGCGACGATGGGGCAGAGTTTTCGCTGAACATGCGATTGCCCTGGCTCACCAAGGTTACGGGTCTGCGTTGGGCATCGGTTCTGGCGGCTGTGGTGGGGGTCCTGATCTGCTGGTTGCTTCTGGAGGCCGGCCAAGAGATTCGGCTGGAGCCGGTGGGAGGCGATGCGCGACAGAACCTGCATGCTGCCTACAACTTGGTGGTTGGCGGCACCTATGGCTTTGAGGAGAATCCAGCGATCCCAGGGTACAGGCGTGAACCCCTTCCAAACCTGATCCTCGCATCCGTGCTGTCACTCTCCAAAGGCCCTGGTCTGCCTCAGCCATTCTCCCGTTTCCTTGCAGACCCTGGTCTCCTGGAGCAGGCGTTGAAGGTGAATCTCCTGTACGCACTCATGCTGTTCGCGGGGCTCTGGTGGCTCTGCTGGTTGTTGTTTCGACCGCCCTGGCTGGCCCACATCGTTGCTATGGGTGTGCTGCTGGGTAGCTGGTCCTTTTTGGTTTCATCCGAGCTTGAGAACTTCAAGACGGAGTTACCGGCAGCTGCCTTCTTCGTCCTGAGTGCAGTGCTGTTGGTGTTGGCCCGACGTCGACCTGGCGCCCCCCTTGCATTGCTCGCTGGCGGTGGGATTTCGCTGGTGTTGCTCACCAAGGCTTCCGGCCAGTACGTCTGCATGATTGCCGTCCCGGTGATCCTCGTGCTGATCATGCGAGAAGCGCAGCGGAGGCATCAGAGGCCCTTCGTATGCGCCACTGCTCTGTTACTGGGAATCTGTCTGTTCACTGTGCCATGGATGACTCGCAACTTTCTTCTCTTCAATGATTTCGCCCTTGCACGCGGAGGTGCCGATGTGCTGCTCATCCGTGCCAGTTACAATAAGATGACTGCCGATGAGCTTCGAGGCGCCTTCTATGCATTCTCGCCAGAGCGTCTGCGCGAGGACCTGTTTGAACCCTTTCTCGGCTTTGCCCCGAGTCAGCTGGAATGCGATGGCTCACTACAGCGATTCACACGCAATCTCCCCTGTGACCAGCGTGCAATCACCGCTGGCCGCTTGGATGAGGTCGTGAGTTTCTATCAGGTTGGGAAGCGCGTGGTGCCCGCAAAGCTCAAAGCAAACCTTCCTGTCGACCAACTGTCTGATCAGGAAAATGCTCTCAAGAAGATCGCTGTTCGCAACATTCAGGCCAACAGCCTTCGTCATCTGCTTGTTACCCCAGCTTTCCTTTGGAAGGGTATCTGGTCCTTCGCTCACGCTTACAGCTGGAGCACCACGATCCTGAATGGGGTGGCAATGCTCTCCCTGGTGTTCATGCCTTTGCTTGGGCTCTGGCTGCGGAAGCCTGACTGGATCCTGATCTCACTGTTGCCCGCTGGCTACTTTTTGTTCTACGGACTTTCAACCCATTTTTTGATTCGTTATTCCGCTCCTCTGATTCCCCTCAGCCTGGTTGCCTTGGCACTGTTGCTCCATCATCCCTTCGCGTCGCAGCTGGATCGTCGGACGATGGCTTTCGGTGATGGCATGGCCCCCTAGGCTCAACCCGTGAGCTTCCTAGCCGGCCTCAACGACGCCCAGCGCCGGGCGGTGGACCACCACAACGGCCCGCTGCTGGTGGTGGCCGGTGCCGGCAGCGGCAAGACGCGCGCGCTCACGCACCGCATTGCCCACCTGATCGGCCATCACGGCGTCGATCCGCACCAGCTCCTGGCCGTCACCTTCACCAACAAGGCGGCGCGGGAGATGAAGGAGCGGCTGGAGCTGCTGCTGGCCCAGCGGCTCGCCACCAGCCAGTTCGGCCAGCCGCTGAGCACCCTCTCGCCGGTGCAGCAGCGTCAGCTGCGCACCCGCATCTACCGGGAGATCACCAAGGAGCTGTGGATCGGCACCTTCCACGCCCTGTTCGCGCGGCTGCTGCGCTTCGACATCGACAAGTACCGGGATCCCGAAGGGCTCACCTGGACCCGCCAGTTCTCCATCTACGACGAGGGCGACGCCCAGACCCTGGTGAAGGAGATCGTCACCCAGGAGCTGGGGCTTGATCCCAAGCGCTTCGAGCCCAAGAAGGTGCGCTGGGCGATCAGCAACGCCAAGAACCAGGGCTGGCTGCCCGAGCAGCTGGAGCAGGAGCAGCAGGGGCAGCGGGGAAAGATGGTGGCGGATGTGTACCGCCGCTACCGCCGCGCCCTGGCGGCCAACAACGCCCTCGACTTCGACGACCTGCTGCTGCTGCCGGTGCAGCTGCTGCAGACCAACGAGCAGGTGCGGCACTACTGGCACGGCCGTTTCCGCCACGTGCTGGTGGATGAATACCAGGACACCAACCGCACCCAGTACGACCTGATCAAGCTGCTGGTCACGGGCGGCCGCGACCCCGAGCAGTTCGACGACTGGGGCCAGCGCTCGGTGTTCGTGGTGGGGGATGCGGATCAGAGCATCTACAGCTTCCGCGCCGCCGATTTCACGATCCTGATGGGCTTCCAGGACGACTTCGGCGACAAGGCCAGCGACGAGGCCACCCGCACGATGGTGAAGCTGGAGGAGAACTACCGCTCCACCGCCACGATCCTGGAGGCGGCCAACGCCCTGATCGCCCACAACAGCGAGCGCATCGACAAGGTGCTGCGCCCCACCCGCGGCGAGGGGGAGCCGATCGTGGTCACCCGCTGCGACGACGAGATCGCCGAGGCCGAGGCGGTGGTGCACCGCCTGCGCATGCTCGAGGCGGCCCACCCGGAGCTGCGCTGGGGCGACATGGCCGTGCTGTATCGCACCAACGCCCAGAGCCGGGCGATGGAGGAATCCCTGGTGCGCTGGGGCCTCCCCTACATCGTGGTGGGGGGTCTGCGCTTCTACGACCGGCGCGAGATCAAGGATGTGCTCGCCTACCTGCGGCTGCTGGTCAACCCGGCGGACAGCGTCAGCCTGCTGCGGGTGATGAATGTGCCGCGCCGCGGCATCGGCAAGACCACCGTGCAGCGGCTCAGCGATGCCGCCAGCCAGCTCGGTCTGCCGCTGTGGGAGGTGGTGAACGACCCCGAGGCGGTGCGCTCGCTGGCGGGCCGCTCGGCGAAGGGGCTGCTGCAGTTCGCCGAGCTGATCGGCGACCTGAGCCGCCGCGTGCAGGACGCGCCCCCCTCGGAGCTGGTGCAGCGGGTGATGGAGCAGAGCGGCTATGTGGCCGAACTGATCAGCGAGGGCACCGATGAGGCGGAGGAGCGGCGGCGCAACCTGCAGGAACTGGTGAACGCGGCCCTGCAATACCAGGAGGAGAACGAGGAGGGTTCGCTGGAGGGTTTCCTGGCCTCCGCCGCCCTGGCCAGCGACGCCGACAGCAAGGACACCGAGTCCGATCGCGTCACTCTGATGACCCTGCACGCCAGCAAGGGGCTGGAGTTTCCGGTGGTGTGCCTGGTGGGGCTGGAGCAGGGGCTGTTCCCCAGCTACCGCTCCCTGGAGGATCCCGCTGCCCTGGAGGAGGAGCGGCGCCTCTGTTATGTGGGCATCACCCGTGCCAAGGAGCGGCTGTTCCTGTCCCACGCCAGCGAGCGGCGGCTGTGGGGTGGCATGCGCGAGCCGGCGGTGCCGTCGGTGTTTCTCTCGGAGCTGCCGCCGGAGCTGGTGCAGGGCGATGTGCCCCGCAGCGGCGGTGCGGCGCTGCGCCGTGAGCAGCGGCTCGACCGGCTCACCCGTGTCGACCGGGACGACAACCCGCGCAGCGCACAACGGGCCGGGGGCGGCGCTGCTGACGGCGGTGGTTCTGTTGAGCCGGTCAATGCCGTGCGCCACCGCGCCCCGGCGCGGCTCTGGGCGGTAGGTGACACCCTGCACCATGCCAGCTTCGGCGACGGGATCATCACCCACCTGTTCGGCAGCGGTGAGAAGATCTCGATCGCGGTGAAGTTCGAGGGAATGAGCGCCAAGATCCTCGATCCCCGGCTGGCGCCGATCAAGCCGCGGTGAAGGAGAGCCGCTATCCAACGGAGATCAAGCAACAACGCCGGATCTTGCTGGTCGTTCTGCTTTTACTGATACTCCTCTGCTCGAGGGGCGTGTTTCAAGCGTACTCTTACTGGCACGATGAATTGTTCTCCATTGGGGCTGCCAATGCTTCCTCATGGCATGTCTTGTTCAAGGAATGGATTCTTCCTGATACCCATCCCCCCCTTCATCTGACCCTGCTGCGGCTGTGGGTCGGCATGTTTGGATCTGGTGAGATCCCGACCCGCTTTCTGAGCCTGATTCCTGCCTGGCTGAGCCTGATCGCCATTGCATGGACCACGCAAAACGGCGGTTTCGCCCGCCAGATCATCGCGATCCTGTTCCTCGGAACAAGCCCCCTCTTCAGTCTTTATGCCCAGGAAGTTCGACCTTATTCCTGGACTCTGCTTTTTGCCACAGTATCAGTGGGGGTCATGACCATACTCTGGCGGTCTCAGCAGCAAGGGCCTTCGGTTCACCTGCCAAGAGTTAACGCTCTGCGCCTTTGTTTTATCGTTTCCCTGCTGCTGCTTTCTCTTAGTCATTACTTCGGCTTTTTCTACGCCCTCACGCTCCTGGTGCTGGATGTCCTGAGAGGGGCGCCATGTCTTGGTCGTCGTCGCTGGGGCCTAGCTCTTCTGCCGGCACTCTTTGCTTGGCCGTTGCTTCATGTCTTGGTCGGTGGCGCAGGTGGTGGAAGAACCAGTTGGATTGTGTCTCAGCCGGTCATCGGTGTGTTCAGCACCGCGATGAATGGAGCCTTTCCAGCCTTTCCTGCTGCAGTGGTCGTGATCGTGCTCGCCATGCTGATTTCAGCGGTTGGAAGCCAGCGGCGATCAAGAGATAAAGACAGAGGGCTTCAGCTAAGGGATAGTGTTCGTGGTTCCAGCGAAGCCTGTTGGTTGTTGTCTGGTGCGGCGGGATTTTTGGGGCTCATCAGTTTGATCGATCTGGTTAAGCCACTCGCTGTTGAACGATATTTTATTGTGCTTCTCCCTTGCTTCGCCCTCGCTTTGGGGGGTGTGGGGCAACGTCTGATTGCCTCAGGTAGTCCTTATGTAAGACGAGCAACAGTGTGTGTCTTGGCCATTATTATTAGCATGCATTTCTGGCACTCCCAGGAAGTGCTTTCTGCCAAGATTTATCCCCTTCAGAACTACAAGTATTTGGCTCGCTTTATTGGTGAAACAGGGGTTTGTCGGCAAGGGTGCACAAGCGTTTCTGCTAAAAAGCATAGGCTGGTGCCTTATTTTGATTCCATTCCTTTGCAGCGTGTTGATCCCGAGGGAGTGAATGGTTTTTCTGCTGTCATGCTGCCTTTTGTTGGTCTGCACGGGGATAAAGAGTTGATTCAGCCACTGCTTGCGGCCCATTCAGGAGCATCGTGTTGGGAGCCTCGCCAATTCACAGCATTAAGTACCTTCATTGTGATACCAGAAAGTGCACATGTGCGGCCGCAGTCTTTTGGGCTTCGGCAATGTGTCCAGTCCAAACACCGCGATGCATGATTTCAGATGCCTGGCGTCTATAGGTATGCGTGTGGATAAACTTTGATCCCAGCATCGACACGGGATCGATTGTTTCACTCCCCACAGCGTGTTTCCCGAACGCTACGCATTTCCCAGTGATGACGACTCGCCCGAAGCTGCTGCTCATCCGCGGATTGGGCCACAGCGGTACCACCCTTCTTGATTTGGCGCTCGGTGCCCATCCCCAGGTGCAGGGCTTCGGCGAGGCGGTGCGCCTGTTGCGTAGGCCAGCGCCCGGTGAGGAAGGCGGTGGTCCGGCCAGGCTGCGGCGCGAACTGCGCAACGAACGTCTCTGCACCTGCGGTTGTATCGCGGCGCAATGCCCGGTCTGGGGGCCGCTTCTGGAGTGGCTACCGGCTCACGATCACCTGCCGCTGGCTCAAAAGTGGCAGCGTTTGGTGGCGCATGCTCAAGAGCAAGCCCTCGCCGAGCCACTGCGCTGGATGGTCGACTCGTTTCAGTCGGATCTGGAGTTGCTGACCCTGCCTGATGCGGCGCTTGGCATGGAAATCCGGGTGCTGTTTCTGGTCCGCGATGTGCGCTCCTGGGTTCACGCGATCGCACGCCGCCCCCGGCGCCAGGTGGCCAGTGGCTGGCGGTCGCTGGTCCGCTGGCGCCGTGTCAATGGCCAGCTCGAGCGGCGCCTGCAAACGGCGGGCAAGCCTGTGTTTCTCCTGGGTTATGAGGAGCTAGCTCTGGCCCCCGAAGCTGCGCTCACCCGCTTGTGCCACTGGCTTGATCTGAGCTTTGAGCCGGCGATGCTCATGCCGGGCCCTTCCACCGGCAGCCACATCCTCAGCGGCAATCACATGCGTTTTGATCCAGTGAAAAGTGCCCGCATCCGTTACGACGCCGCTTGGCTCAACAGCCCCTTTCTGCCTGTCCATCTGGCCTTGCTGCTGCCGGGATGGCAGGGCATGAACCGGCGGCTCGTTTATTCCAATGATCTGGTCGATCCCGGTGGCTTGATGTGATCACAGGAGGCGTTCGCACCTTCGTGGTGCAGTGAAGTGCTGATGGACAAGGCTGGCGTCGCTTCACTCAGAACAATCGCTTTCCCCCCATGCCCGGCCTTTCGCTGCTCGACGCGCTCGATCCCCCCGTGCAGCGGGTGCTGGCCACGGTGGTGCGCGCCGCAGCGCCGCTGCGGGTGGCTCTGGTGGGCGGTGCGGTGCGGGATCTGCTGCTGCACCGCGTCCACAACGACCCCTGGCGTGGCCTGCCCGATCTCGATCTGGTGGTGGAAGAAGGCAGTGAAGCGGCGGGACCGCCGGCGGCCCACCGGGTGGTGGAGCGCCTGCGGGGCACACCGGGAGCGGGGCTGGGCTTCTGTCAGCTGCATCCGGCCTATGGCACCGCCGAGCTTGAGATCGATGGGGTGGTGCTGGATCTGGCCACGGCACGCGGCGAGCGCTACGCCCATCCAGGTGCCAACCCCACGGTGTTTTTCGGCTCCCTCGACGACGACCTGGCCCGCCGCGACCTGAGCATCAACGCCATGGCGCTGGTGCTCGCCGATGGCGCCCTGCTCGATCCCCACGACGGTCTGGCAGATCTGGCCGCGCGGCGGCTGCGTTTCCTCCACGCCGGCAGCCTCAGCGACGACCCGACCCGGCTGGTGCGGGCGGCCCGTTATGGCGCCCGCCTGGGCATGGACCTGGCGCCCGGCAGCCTGCGGCAGTGGACCGACACCCTGGCCCGCTGGCCCTGGCCGGCGGCGGGCACGGTGCCCTCGCTGGGCACGCGCCTGCGGCGGGAACTGGAGCTGCTGCTGGGCCGCGAACCCTGGCCGCAGGCCCTGCAGCTGCTGCAGGGCTGGCAGGGGCTGGCGCTGCTGGCGCCGGGTCTGCAGGGCGACAGCAGCTGGCGGCGGCGGCTGCGCTGGGCCGACCGGCTGCGGGCGGCAGCGGATTTACCGGGCTGGTCGCCAGGCCCGTGGCGGCTGCTGGCCCTGCTGGCTGCGCTCCAGGATCCGCTGCCGCCCGCGCAGCGCCTGCAACTGCCAGAACGCAGCCTGCAGGCACTGCGGGGCCTGCAACGCCTGCCCAGCGGCTCCCTGCCGCGCTCGCCGGCGGCGCTGAGCCAGCGGCTGGAGCGCAAGGGCCTGCCGCTCGACTCCGTGGTGCTGGCCCTGGCCTGCGGCGCGGGGCCGGCCGCTCCCGCCCCTGGGCTGGCGTTGCGCCGCGGACTGCTGCGCTGGCTGCTGCGCTGGCGCCAGCTGCCGCCCCCGTGCACAGCGGCGGAGCTGCTGGCCACGGGCCTGACCCAGGGGCCAGCGCTGGGCGAGCGCCTGCGTGCCCTCAGGGCGGAGCGGCTCGACCGGGAGCGGTGGTGAGCGGCGCTGCGGGTCCGTCGTTGCGATCGAGCCAGCCGGCGCCGGCCAGCGCCTGCCAGCGCCCCTGCGCCTGCAGGATCGCCTCCGCCACTAGGCGCACGGCCCCGTCCCCGCCGCGCCGCGGCAGCACCCAGTCGCAGTGGCGTCGCAGGGGGGCCGCCGCGTCGGCGGGGCACAGCAGCAGCGCCACCACCGGCCGCACCGGCAGGTCGTTGAGGTCGTCGCCCACGAAGGCCGTGGCGGCGGGGGTCAGCCCCAGCTGCCGCTGCAGGGCCGCCAGGGCGGCGGGTTTGTCCTTCACGCCGGTGAGGCAGTGCTGCACGCCCAGGTAGCGGGCCCGCTGCTCGGTGGCACCGCTCTTGCCGCCGCTCAGCAGGGCCACCTCCAGCCCGGCCTGCTGCAGCAGGCGGATGCCCAGCCCGTCGCGCACATCGAAGCGTTTGATCACCTCACCGCTCTCGGTGGTCCAGAGGCCGCCATCGGTGAGCACCCCGTCCACATCCAGCACCAGCAGCTTCAGCTGCCGCAGCCGATCGCGGCAGCGCCGCGCCGCCAGCCGGCTGCGGCCGCGGGCCAGCCAGCCGCCATTCACAGCGTGCTGACCGCTTCAGGGCGCTGCTGCAGCGGGGCGCGGATCGCCAGCAACTGCTCCAGCAGGGGTTCGAGGCGATGCAGCGGCACCATGTTGGGCCCGTCGCTGAGGGCGTTCTCCGGGTCGGGATGCACCTCCATGAACAGGCCGTCCACCCCCACGGCCACGGCGGCGCGCGCCAGCGGCGCCACGTATTCACGCTGGCCGCCGCTGCTGCTGCCACGACCACCGGGCTGCTGCACAGAGTGGGTGGCATCGAAGATCACCGGGCAGCCGAGCGCCCGCAGCTGGGGCAGGCCGCGGTAGTCCACCACCAGGGTGTTGTATCCGAAGCTGGAGCCCCGCTCGGTGAGCCAGAGCTTCTCCACGCCGGCCTCGCGCAGTTTGGTCACCACCTGGGCCATGTCCCAGGGGGCGAGGAACTGGCCTTTCTTCACGTTGATCGTCTTGCCGGTGCCGCGAACGGCGTCAGCGGCGGCCAGCAGCAGATCGGTCTGACGGCAGAGGAAGGCGGGAATCTGCAGCACGTCCACCACGGCGGCCACTGGAGCGGCCTGCTGGCTTTCGTGAATGTCGGTGAGCAGAGGCAGCCCGGTGCGGCGCTTCACTTCCGCCAGCACCTCCAGGCCCTCGGCCACGCCGGGGCCGCGGTAGGAGCCGCCGGAGCTGCGGTTGGCCTTGTCGAAGCTGGCCTTGAACACATAGGTGATGCCGAGCCGCTCGGTGATGGCCTTGACCCGCTCGGCCACCTCGAACACAAGTTCCGGGCTTTCGATCACACAGGGGCCGGCGATCAGGATGAAACTCACGGTCCACCGCGTGCAGGTGCCCTCAGCATGGCTCACGGGAGCCGGGACATATGCTCACCCCAATGAGTAGGCCCATCCCCATTTTCATCGGTGTCGATCCGCGCGAGCGGGCGGCCACCAATGTGTTGATCGACAGTCTGTATCAGACCAGCACACAAACGCTGGCGATCACACCACTCGAGACGCCGCAGCTGGAGTGCCAGGGGTTGTACTGGCGCCAGCGGGATCCCAGGCAAAGCACGGCCTTTTCGTTCACCCGCTTCCTCGTGCCGCAGCTGTGCGGCTATCAGGGCTGGGCGATTTTCATGGACTGCGACATGTTGTGTCTCAGTGACATCACTGAACTCTGGGCCCTGCGGGATGATCGCTTCGCGGTGATGTGCGTGCAGCACGATCACGTTCCTGGCGAAACCGTGAAGTTTCTCGGTGAGCGGCAATCGGCCTATCCGAAGAAAAACTGGAGTTCGTTGATGCTGTTCAACACCAGCCGCTGCACCGCGCTCACCCCCGAGTACGTCAACACCGCCTCCGGCCTCGATCTGCACCGCTTCCACTGGTTGGCGGGGGATCACGAGATCGGCGCCCTGCCCGACCGCTGGAACCATCTCGTCGATGTGCAGGCGCCGCCGCCGCTGGCACCGGAGCCGGGCGGTGCCGCCCTGCTGCACTGGACGCTGGGCGGCCCCTGGTTCCGTGAATGCCGCACGATGGGCGGGCCCCTGGCCGCCCGCTGGTATGCCGCCCGCGACGACGCCATGCGTCTGTGGGATTGAGCGAAGTGGCCGCCGGTTGTGGCGTCTGCCGTCTGCACGCCGAGCCGGAGGCGATCGCCCTGTACGAGATCCTGCGCCGGCCCCTGTGGCTGCTGCGGCACCACCCCACACCGGCGCCGCTGCCGGGCTGGCTGCTGCTCGATGCGGTCCGCCACCTCGATGGCCCGGCCGCCTTCACGGCCGCGGAGGCGGCGGGCTTCGGGCCGATGTTGCAGCGCTGCAGTGCCCTGGTGCGCCAGCTCACCGGCTGCGAGCGCGTCTATGTGATCGCTTTCGGGGAGGGGGCCCGGCACCTGCACGCGCACCTGATCCCCCGCCATGCCGCCGACCCCGACACCGCCGCCTGGCGGGTGGCGGATGTGTACCGGCAGATGGAGGCCGGCGCCCGGCCAGCGGCGGCGCCCGAGCGGGTGGAAGCGCTGGTGCGGCAGGCCCGCAGCCTCACGGCGCTGTGGGAATAGGCTCCCGCCACCAGGGTCTTGGCAGCAGATGACGGGCAGTGGCTTGAGCGATCGGCAGCACGGTGGTGGCGCCTCGGCGCCGGAGCCTGCCGCCCTCGCCAGCCCACCGGCGCTGGCCTGCGTGGTGGCCGTGCCGGCGCGGCTGGAGTCGTCCCGCCTGCCCAACAAGGTGATGGCCGACATCGGCGGCCAGCCGATGCTGCAGCGGGTGCTGCTGCGTTGCCGCCTGGCGCAGCGGCCTGCTGCGGTGGTGCTCTGCACCGACAGCGAGGTGCTGCGGGCGGCGGCCGAGGGCTGGGGATTTCCGGTGCTGATGACCAGCGCCAGCTGCAGCTCCGGCAGCGAGCGGCTCGCCTCGGTGGTGGAGGCCCTGATTGCCCGGGCGGGGGCCACGGGTGGCGCCTTGGCCGCGGCCCGCAGCGTGATCATCAATGTGCAGGGGGATCAGCCGTTCATTGATCCGGCCGTGATCGATGCGATGGCACTGGAGTTTGAGCGGCGCACGCCCACGCCGGAGGTGCTCACCCCGATCTACCGAATGCCGCCGGAGAAGATCCACGACCCCAATGTGGTCAAGACGCTGCTGGCTGCCGATGGCCGCGCGCTCTACTTCTCCCGCTCCGCTATCCCGCACGTACGCGGTGAGGATCCGCAGCACTGGCACGCCCATGCGCCCTACTGGGGCCATGTAGGCATCTACGGCTACCGCGCCGACGTGCTGGCCCGCTGGAATGCCTTGCCCCACTCACCGCTGGAGCACACCGAGAAGCTGGAGCAGCTGCGGCTGATCGAGGCGGGCCTCACGGTGGGCACCTTCCCGGTGGAGGGTGATTTCCTCTCGGTCGACACCGCCGCCCAGCTGGAGCAGGCCCGCCGCCTGGCTGCCGCCTGAGCGGGCCCCGCCCACTCTGCAGGACGCCATGCGGCCACACCTTCAGCTCAAGCTGGGGCTCAGCCCCGCCTGGATCAGGTCGTGGAGTCGCAGCAGGCCCAGCATGGTTCCCGCGTCGTCGAGCACGGGCAGCACGCCGATCGGCTTGCGGCTGTTGCGCTCCATGCGTTCCAACGCTTCCACTGCCAGCATGCCCGGCCCCACCGTGATCGGATCGGCCGTCATCAGCTGACTGGCGCACAGCTCAGCCCATCCGGACGCGGCGTTCTGCTCCAGGGCCCGGCGCAGGTCGCCGTCGGTGATCAGGCCCGCCAGCTGCTGCGGCGCGCCGCTGCGGCGCACCCAGCAGGCCCCGGCACCATCGCGCGTGAGCAGGGCGATCACGGCGCTGAGGCTGTCGCTTTCCTCCAGCGGATGCAGCTGGGTGGTGGGCAGCATCAGATCGGCCACTGTGAGCGTGAGCTGTTTGCCGAGCGCACCGGCCGGATGGTTGAGGGCGAAGTCGGCCGGGGAGATGCCGCGCCGCTCCATCCACACGGCGGCCAGGGCATCGCCGATCGCCATCGCCACCGCCGTGCTGGCGGTGGGGGCCAGATTGAGCGGGCAGACCTCCCGGTCCACCGAGGCATCGAGCACGACATCGCAGCCGCGGGCCAGGCTCGACTGCAGTTTTCCCACCAGGGCGATGCGGCCGGTGCCACGCCGGCGCAGGTGGGGAAGGATTTCGAGCAGTTCGCCGGTTTCGCCGCTGTTGGAGAGCAGCAGCACCACGTCCTGCGGGGCCACCACACCCAGGTCTCCGTGCAGGGCATCGAGCGGGTTGAGGTACAGCGACATCAGCCCGATCGAGGAGAAGGTGGCCGCGATCTTGCGGGCCACGATGCCGCTCTTGCCTACCCCCGTGATCACGAGCTTGGCCCGTTGGTCGGCGCAGCGGTCCAGCATCGCCAGGGCTGCATCCACCTGGCAGCTTTCGATCCGGCCTGCGGCAGCGGCGATCGCGGCGGCCTCTTCCTGCAGGCAGCGGGTCAATGCCGACATGGCAGCTGCTGGCGATGGGGCGTGGCGACTGTATGGCGTGCCACCGGGCCCGGGGCGGTGGCCGGGTTCAGCCGCGGGTCAAGGCCGCGCGCACTTCCCTGTCGGCGTCCTTGCGACGCTCCTCCTGGCGTTTGTCGTGCAGCTTGCGGCCCTTGGCCAGGCCGAGCGTGAGCTTGATCCATGAGCCCTTGAGGTGCAGGTTCAGGGGGATGAGCGTCAGCCCCTTCTGATCGATGGCGATGCGCAGCCTGTCGATCTCGCGGCGGTGGGCCAGCAGCTTGCGGGTGCGCAGCGGCTCGTGGTTGAAATAGGCGCCGGCGTGGCTGTGGGGCGAGATATGCACGTTGTGCAGCTGCAGTTCCCCTTGGCGGATCAGGCAGAAGCCATCGCGCAGGTTGGCCTTGCCGGCCCGGATCGACTTCACCTCGGTGCCCACCAGCTCCAGACCGGTTTCCAGCGTTTCGAGAATCTCGTACTGGTGACGGGCGAAGCGGTTGTCGGCCAGCAGGCGGTTGGCCGCATCACGGGCTGCCCGCGCGGCTTTCTTTCCCGCTGCCTTCGCCATTGCCACCCCCGGCCTCAGGCTCGACCCTAAGCAGGCCCGGTCCTCCCTACGCTCCTGCCATGGCGATCGTGTCCTCCGGCCCGTCCGATCGAGCCTCTGGCAAGGGCTCCAGTCGCCTGGGCTCCAGACGCCTGGTGGATGCGCAGCCCCATCCGTATGACAGCGCCCTGGACCCCGCCGCAGGCCTCGACAGGGCTGAGGCCGGCGACCCAGCCGATTCAGCCGGCGCCGCTGAGCTGAGCGGCACAGCCGAGGCCCCGCGGTTGCTGCGCGAGGACACGCTCCGCCCGCGCCGGCTCGGCGAGTACATCGGCCAGCGGGAGCTCAAGCAGGTGCTGGCGATCGCGGTGGAGGCCACCCGCAACCGCGGCGATGCGCTCGATCACGTGCTGCTCTACGGCCCCCCCGGCCTCGGCAAGACCACCATGGCCCTGGTGCTGGCCGAGGAGCTGGGCGTGCGCTGCCGCATCACCAGTGCGCCGGCGCTGGAACGCCCGCGCGACATCGTCGGGCTGCTGATGAACCTGCAGCCGCGCGACCTGCTGTTCATCGATGAGATCCACCGGCTCAACCGAGTGGCTGAAGAACTGCTCTACCCCGCCATGGAGGACTGCCGGCTGGATCTCACCGTGGGCAAGGGCACCACGGCCCGCACCCGCGCCGTGCCGCTGGCGCCGTTCACGCTGGTGGGGGCCACCACCCGGGCGGGAGCGTTGAGTTCGCCGTTGCGTGATCGCTTCGGGTTGATCCAGCGGCTGGAGTTCTATGACCTGCCCGATCTGCAGGCGATCGTGGAGCGGGCCGCCGGCCTGCTGAAGCTGGAGCTCGCGGGCGATGCCGCGATCGAGGTGGCCCGCCGCTGCCGCGGCACCCCCCGGATCGCCAACCGCCTGCTGCGTCGCGTCCGGGATGTGGCGAGCGTGCGCGGCCACGCCTGCATCGATGCGGCGCTGGTGGCTGAAGCCCTCAGCCTGCACCGCGTGGATGCCCGCGGCCTCGATGCCAGCGACCGGCGGTTGCTGCAGCTGCTGTTGGAGGGCTACGGCGGTGGCCCGGTGGGCCTCGAGACCCTGGCCGCCGGGCTGGGCGAAGACCCGGTCACGCTGGAAACGGTGGTGGAGCCCTTCCTGCTGCAGCTGGGCTTCCTGCAGCGCACCCCGCGGGGCCGCATCGCCACCGCCGCCGCCCGTGAACACCTCGCCTGGCCGGAGGCGGCCTGATGCTCGCCACCCTGCTGGCGGTGCTGCTGGCCGCGCAAATGAGTGTGCCCCAGCTGTTCGATGCGGCCCTGAGCGCCAGCCGCGACGGGCGCTTCGGTGAGGCCCTGCCCCTGTGGGATCAGGTGGTGGAGCAGCTGCCCGGCGATGCCTCCGTCTGGAGCAACCGCGGCAACGTGCGGCTGGCGATGGGGGATCCGCAGGGCGCGATCAGCGACCAGAACCGCGCGATCGCGCTGGAACCCGGCAGCGCCGACCCCTACCTGAACCGGGGCATCGCCGAGGAGTCCCTGCAGCAGTGGGACCTGGCCGCTGCCGACTACGAGGCGATCCTCCAGAACGATCCGGCCGATGCGGCGGCGCTCTACAACCTCGGCAATGTCCGCGGCTCCCAGGGACACTGGGACCAGGCGCGCCGCTGCTTCGAAGCGGCCGATCTGGCCCGGCCGGGCTTTGCGATGGCCCGCTCCAGCGCCGCCCTGGCGGCCTTCCAGCAGGGGGATGGGGCGGCGGCCGAGCGGGAACTGCGCCTGCTGATCCGCCGCTACCCGCTGTTCGCCGATGCCCGCGCCGGCCTCACGGCTGTGCTGTGGCAACGCGGCGCCTCAGGGGAGGCGGAGAGCAACTGGGCGGCGGCCTCCGGCCTCGACCCCCGCTACCGGCAGCCAGAATGGCTCCTGCAGATACGGCGCTGGCCTCCCCTGCCGGTGCACGCTCTTCAGGATTTTCTGCAACTGGCCCGTCGATGAGCCCTGCCGCGTCAACGCGTCCGTCCCTGTCCAGCCTGCCGGTCGCGCCGCTGAGGCTCTGGCAGCAGTTTGAGCTGGAGGCGGCCCTCCAGCAGGCGATGCCGGAGTTGATCGGGCTGCGTCGCCACATTCATGCCCATCCGGAGCTGAGCGGGGCGGAACACCAGACCGCCGCCCTGGTGGCCGGGGAGCTGCGCCTGCTGGGGTGGGACGTGCGCGAAGGGGTGGGCCGCACCGGCGTGGTCGCGGAGCTGGGCCCTGAAGCGGCGCCACTGCTGGCTCTGCGGGTCGACATGGACGCGCTGCCGGTGGAGGAGCGCACCGGCCTGCCTTTCGCCTCCTGCCATCAGGGGCTGATGCATGCCTGCGGGCACGACCTGCACACCGCGATCGGCCTGGGGGTGGCGCGGCTGCTGGCGCCCCTCGCCCCGCGGCTCACGGCCCGGGTGCGGCTGCTGTTTCAGCCAGCCGAGGAAATCGCCCAGGGGGCGGCCTGGATGCTGGCCGACGGCGCCATGGAGGGGGTGCAGGCCCTGTTCGGCGTGCATGTGTTCCCAAGCCTGCCGGTGGGCAGCATCGGCGTGCGCAGCGGCAGCCTCACGGCCGCGGCGGGCGAGCTGGAAGTGGAGGTGCTGGGCGAAGGCGGCCACGGCGCCCGGCCGCACCAGTCCACCGATGCGATCTGGATCGCGGCCCGGGTGGTGAGCGGTCTGCAGGAGGCGATCAGCCGGCGGCTGGATGCGCTGCAGCCGGTGGTGGTGAGCTTCGGCAGGATCGAGGGGGGCAAGGCCTTCAATGTGATCGCCGACCATGTGCGCCTGCTGGGCACGGTGCGCTGCCTCGACACCGAGGTGCACGCCGAACTGCCCGGCTGGATCGAGGACACGGTGCATGCCATCTGCCGCGGCTACGGCGGCGAGGCGCGGGTGCGCTACCGCTGCATCTCGCCGCCGGTGCACAACGACCCGGCGCTCACCGAGCTGGTGGAGGAGGCGGCCCTGGCGCTGCTCGATCGTCCGCAGGTGCGGCGGCTGGAGCAGCCGTCCCTGGGGGCGGAGGATTTCGCCGAGCTGCTCACTGCTGCGCCGGGCACCATGTTCCGGCTGGGGGTGGCCGGGCCCGAGGGTTGCGCGGCCCTCCACAACGGCGGCTTCGACCCTGACGAAGGGGCGATCGCCGTCGGCGTGCAGGTGCTCACGCTCAGCCTGCTGCTCTGGATGGAGCGCCGGGTGTGAGCACCCGCGACCGCACACTCCGCGCGCTGCTGGCGCTGTCGGCGCCGCTGCTGATCCTGCTGGCGCTGGTCAGCATCGTGTCGCGTCAGGGAATCCAGCGGGTGCAGGGTCTGCCGGCGCTGCTGATCGGCAGCGGCCTGCTGGTGAGCAGCAGCCTGCGCCGCCGTCGTCGCCGCCGGGTGGTGCGGGAATGCCTCCGGCAGGTGCAGTCATTTCCTCCCCCTCCGTGACAGGGTGGAGCCATGGCCGATTCCTCTTCCGACAGCAAGCCGCCGCTGGATGCGGACGCCCTGCGCGCCGCCATCGCCTCCGGTGATCCGGTGCAGGCGATGCCGGCCCTGGCGGGGCTGCGGGGCGTGGAAAGCGAGGTGGCGATCCCGCTGCTGCTGCTCGGCCTGGAGCAGGAACCCTTCATCGTGCGCTCGCTCAGCTGCGCCGGCCTGGGCGTGAAGCGCAGTGCGGCGGGCTGGGAGGCGCTGCAGCGGGCCCTGCGCCACGACGACGACGCCAACGTGCGGGCGGAGGCCGCCAACGCCCTGGCCAGCTATGGCGCCGAGCAGGCCTGGCCGCTGCTGCGCGAGGCCTTCGCCGCCGACGACCAGTGGCTGGTGCGCTGCAGCATCCTCTCGGCCCTGGCCGAGCAGGCGGTGATGGGGTTTGAACCGCTGCTGGAGCTGGCGCGCATGGCGATCGCCGATCCCGACAGCTCGGTGCGGGTGGGTGGCGCCGAAATCCTCGGCCGGCTGGCGCATGAAGCGGCGCCGGCGGAGGGTGCCGAAGCGGTGCGGGCGCTGTTGCGCGGTCTGCAGAACGACCCCGACCACCGGGTGGTGGCGGCCGCCCTCAACGGACTGCAGCCCTGAATGGGTTCTGTGCTGAACTCCGGCATTCACAGGCACCCTTGCTAGCTTTGGCCGGTCACTAGGGGTGCCGCCCCGAGCCTGCTTCCCACCGGAAGTGCGCCTGGGCCTCGGCTGAGATCACACCCTCCGAACCTGATCCGGGTCATGCCGGCGCAGGGAAGTGTCCCGAAAGCAACCGCGGTCCGATCGGTCCCGGTGGCGCCCGGTTCCGGAGTTGTGTCCTCGCTTCCCAGCGACCCGGTCCGAACGCCCCATTTCTCGAGTCGATCATGCGCAGCGCCTGGATTGAGAAGCGTCGCGGCGACGCCAACGTGTCGCAGATGCATTACGCCCGCCAGGGTGTGATCACCGAGGAGATGGCCTACGTGGCCAAGCGGGAGAACCTGCCCGAATCACTGGTGATGGAGGAGGTGGCCCGGGGCCGCATGATCATCCCCGCCAACATCAACCACACCAATCTCGAGCCGATGGCGATCGGCATCGCCTCCAGGTGCAAGGTGAACGCCAACATCGGCGCTTCCCCCAATGCCTCCGACCTCGAGGAAGAGGTGGCAAAACTGCGGCTGGCGGTGAAGTACGGCGCCGACACGGTGATGGATCTCTCCACCGGCGGCGTCAATCTCGATGAGGTGCGCACGGCGATCATCAACGCCTCCACCGTGCCGATCGGCACCGTGCCGGTGTATCAGGCGCTCGAAAGCGTGCACGGCTCGATCGAGAAGCTTGATGCCGATGATTTCCTGCACATCATCGAGAAGCACTGCCAGCAGGGCGTCGATTACCAGACCATCCACGCCGGTCTGCTGATCGAGCACCTGCCGCTGGTGAAGGGCCGCCTCACGGGGATCGTGAGCCGCGGCGGCGGCATCCTGGCCCAGTGGATGCTTTACCACCACAAGCAGAACCCGCTGTTCACCCGCTTCGACGACATCATCGAGATCTTCAAGCGTTACGACTGCAGTTTTTCGTTGGGAGATTCGTTGCGGCCGGGCTGTCAGCACGATGCCTCCGATGCCGCCCAGCTGGCGGAGCTGAAAACCCTCGGCCAGCTCACCCGCCGCGCCTGGGAGCACGACATCCAGGTGATGGTGGAGGGCCCCGGCCATGTGCCGATGGACCAGATCGAGTTCAACGTCAAGAAGCAGATGGAGGAGTGCAGCGAAGCGCCCTTCTATGTGCTCGGCCCGCTGGTCACGGACATTGCCCCTGGCTACGACCACATCACCAGCGCGATCGGTGCCGCCCTGGCCGGCTGGCACGGCACGGCCATGCTCTGCTACGTCACCCCGAAGGAGCACCTGGGCCTGCCCAATGCCGAGGATGTGCGTGAGGGCCTGATCGCCTACAAGATCGCCGCCCACGCCGCCGACATCGCCCGCCACCGCCCCGGCGCCCGCGATCGCGACGACGAACTCAGCCGTGCCCGCTACGCCTTCGACTGGAACCGCCAGTTCGAGCTTTCGCTCGATCCCGAGCGCGCCCGCGAATACCACGATGAAACCCTGCCGGCCGACATCTACAAGCAGGCGGAGTTCTGCTCAATGTGCGGTCCCAAGCACTGCCCGATGCAGACCAAGATCACCGATGAGGATCTCGCCGGCCTCGAAGACGTGCTGAAGGCCCAGGCGGCCGCCGGCCAGCCGGTAGGGGTCTGAAGTTGCCCGGCCACGGCCCGAAAGGGGCCCAGCCACCCAGCGCCGAGCAGGTGGTTGCCTGGCTCGGGCTGGAGACCCATCGCACCTGCGGCAGGGTGGCCGAGAGCTTCGTGGCCCGGGAGATTCCAGGCGGCACCCTCTACTTTCTTGCCAGCCCGGAGCGGGGCATCCAGCTGCACCGCATCTGCCACGACCAGGTGTATCACCACCACCTGGGAGACCCGCTGCAAGTGCTGCTGGTGTCGCCCGAAGGCCATGCCTCGATCGCGCAGGTCGGCAGTGACCTGGCGTCTGGTCAGCGGCCCCAGCTGGCCATTCCAGGCGGCACATTCCATGCCGGACGGGTGGCCCCCGGAGGCTCCTTTGGCTACGCGCTGCTGGGCACGGCCGTGTGGGGCCGGGTGATGCCGGAGGAGGTTGAGCGGATGGAGCTGGAGGTCCTCGGGCAATCCTTCCCCCAGGCGGCGTCATTGCTCAAGGTGTTCGCCTCCACCTGAAGAGACATCCAGCTGTTTGTCTCCAGCTGAAGGGACACCCAGGTGGTCGCCTCCGCCTGCACGGCTTCAAGCCATTCGCCTCCGTCGGCAGGTCCGCCTCACTGCCCTGATGGGCTATCTCGTCAGCTTTTCCGCGCTTGGCGGTCCTGTCCCTGCTGTTGTGGATGGGTCCTGTTTTCCGCTTTCGTTTGTAATGGTTCAGGCTTGATTGGTGCCCTGCATCATCATCCCCGCCCACCAGGGCAGCCTTGTTTCTGCGCAGTGGCCTGAATTGATCGTTCTGTTTGTCTTGTCTTCCCCCTTCGTCATCTCCAAGGTGCTTCTCTGATTGCTCATGTCTGATCACCCATCACCTATGTCCCATCACTCATTGCTCGTTGCTGAATACTTCTTGTCCATTGCTCACGGCTAGGGCTGGTATGTTCTGGCTGGTTAAACACTCCATACTCCATACTCCATACTCCATGCTCCATGCTCCATGCTTCTGGCTTCGGGCTCTTAAGGCTGTTGGTCATGTCTGCAGACGCCTAGCGATTCGGGGTGAACTCTTCGGGCCGACGTCTTTCAGTGGTCCGGCATGGCGAACCGTGGCCGAGATCTGACTGGGGCTGCCTCTCCGTTGAGCCTCGCGGGGTTGCGAAGGGAGACCCGAAACGCTTTCCAATGGTTTCCTGGACTTCAAGCACCAGTCTCTTGGCCCCCGTTCTTGTCTGTAAGCCCATAGACAAGTGAAGCCAATTCCCTTCGGGCCCCAGCCCTTCTTGCGGCTTGCGGAGTTTCCTCTGAGATTGCCAGCAGGCGGCGACCTGCGTTGACTTGAATTGCTGCTGCTTCTGCTATAAGCTCTTGAGTCTTTGCAGCTGTCTATAACAGCGTCTGTTCCCGAGATGACCGCGGAGGATCGCAATAGACGCATGAAGTGGGGGACCGATGTTCCGCGCTGGTGGGTTCCCGACTTCAATATGTCTCATCGGGAACAGCCAAGCGAACCGCTCAGGCCAAACCCCAAGACACAGTCCAACCCAGCGGAACCTGAGGCTTCCGATTCCACGCCGCTCCCTGCTGATTCCAGCTCTGCATCAGCTTCCAGGCCTGCAGCCTCATCCCTTTCTGCAACAACTTCCGGTATCTCCGAGAGCCCCGCTCTCCAAAGCGCGCGTAGCGCCGCCAGCAGCAATGGCGAGCAGCTTGCGCACACAGCCAGTGTTGAGGCCTGCCGCCGTCAGCTGTTCACTCAACAGGCTCGATGGCTGCAGGAGAGGAGGCAGGCAGCCTCGTCCAGTTCCAGCACGAACAATCTGTTTGAACAGCGTGAGAGGAGCCGTTTGAACCGGATCGCCCGCAGGCGGTTGCTCCAGGATTCAACCAGGCAACTCAATCGTGATCTGCGCAGGGTTCAAATTCTGTTCGCGGTGCTCATGGTTGTGGCAGGGCTGGTTGCCGGTGGTTTCCCCGGCCTCCTGGTGGGTGCGGCTGCTGCCCTGCTGCTGCTGTCGCTCCGGCTGGAGTTTTAAGGCGCGCACGTGCTGGCGCCCCTGATTGGCCACTGTTCCTGCCCATCAGCGTGGTTGCAGGAGTCCCAGCTGTTCATGGAACCCGCACGGCCGGCCTCGGGCGTGGCGGGTTGGGTGCCACCTGGGCCACGCCCGGCCCCCTCGGCCACGGCCGGCAGGGTGATTCAGCCAAGGCGCGATTCAGCCACAGACCCTTCCTCTTTTAGGCTCCAGTGCCCCTGCCGCCGTCAGCGACGCTGCGGTAGCGCCGGGCTTGCACCGCGGCGAACCGCTGTCAGAGGCGTCAACCCTCAACCACGGCCGCTGCTGCGACCCCCCTTCAACATCTGGTGACCCGCGTGCCTGAGCAACCCACTCCGGACAAGATCCTGCAGACCGGCCTGGCGTTCTGGGCCTCGAAAACATTGCTCAGCGCCATCGAGATCGGTGTGTTCCGTGCGCTGGCGGATGGTCCGGAACCTTTCGAAGGTCTCAGCGAGCGCCTTGGTCTGCATCCGCGTGCGGCGCGCGACTTTCTCGATGCGCTGGTGGCCCTCGGCTTCCTCAGCCGTGGCCCGGCCGGCTATGCCAATGCTCCGGACAGCGATCTCTTCCTCGATCCCAACAAGCCCACCTACCTGGGCGGCATTCTCGAGATGGCGAACCATCGCCTCTATCCCTTCTGGGGTCACCTCACCGAAGCGTTGCGCACGGGCGCGCCGCAGAACGAGTTGCGCAACGGCGGCACGGGGCTGTTTGAAACGCTCTACAGCGACCCGGCCCGGCTGAAGGAATTCCTCTCCTCCATGACCGGCATCAGCCGGGGGGCCAACATGGCGATCGCCCGCCACTACCCCTGGCAGACCGCAGGCACATTCGTGGATGTGGGCACGGCACAGGGGGATCTCGCTACCCAGATCGCCCTCGCCAACCCACACCTGCGGGGCATCGGCTTTGATCTGCCGCAGGTGGCGCCGCTGTTCGAGGAGTATGTCGCCGCGGCTGGAGTGGCAGATCGCCTCAGCTTCCAGCCGGGTGACTTCTTTCAGCAGGCCTTGCCTCAGGCCGATGTGGTGCTGATGGGGCACATCCTGCACGACTGGGATCTCGCCACAAAGAAGATGCTGATCTCCAAGGCCTACGACGCACTCCCGCCCGGCGGTGCCCTGATCGTCTACGAGGCCATCATCGACGACGACCGCTCGCAGAATGCCTTCGGTCTGATGATGAGCCTCAACATGCTCATCGAAACACCCGGCGGCTTCGATTACACCGGCGCCGATTGCGCCGGCTGGATGCGGGAGGCGGGCTTCTCCAGCAGCCGGGTGGAACCCCTCGTAGGGCCTGATTCGATGGTGGTGGCGATCAAGTAGGCCACCTAGGGCCCCAGGCCTGCCATGGCCTGTCGCGCCTGTCTGAACGGCTGGCTCCGCTGCCCCATGCCGGCGCCATCTGTTCAACTGCTGATGCCAGCTGCTGGTGGACATCACAGCGGGCCGGACATTGCTAAAAGGGGGCCCATTCGCGCTTCCTCTGTGCTCACGCAGCCCGTCCTGGAGAGCGGCCGCGTCGCGGCCCTCCCCGCCGAGGCGATCGCGCTGCGCCATGTGAGCCATCGCTACGGCGATCAGGCCGCCCTCGACGACCTCAGCCTGTCGATCGCTGCCGGCGAGTTCTTCTCCTTGCTGGGCCCCTCCGGCTGCGGCAAGACCACCACCCTGCGCCTGATCGCCGGTTTCGAGCGCCCCCAGGCGGGCCGGATCCTGCTGCAGGGCCAGGACCTCACCCAGGCGCCGCCTCACCGGCGGCCGGTGAATCTGGTCTTCCAGAACTACGCCCTGTTCCCGCACCTCAGCGTCTGGGACAACGTGGCTTTCGGGCCCCGTTCGCTGCGCCGGCCGGAGCCGGAGATCCGCCGCCGGGTGGGCGAAGCGCTTGAGGTGGTGCGGCTCACGGAGCTGGCCCGGCGCCGGCCTCACCAGCTCTCCGGCGGCCAGCAGCAGCGGGTGGCGCTGGCGCGGGCGCTGGTGAACGCCCCGGCTGCCCTGCTGCTGGACGAACCGCTGGCGGCACTCGATCCCGATCTGCGTCGCACCATGCGCTCCGAGCTCAAGCGCATCCAGCGGGAGGTGGGCATCACCTTCCTGCTGGTCACCCACGACCGGGAAGAAGCCCTCAGCCTGAGCGACCGGCTGGCGGTGCTGCACCGCGGCCGGCTCGAGCAGGTGGGCACGCCGCGGGAGCTCTATGAACGCCCCACCAGCGCCGTGGTGGCCACCTTCCTGGGCGCCGCCAACCTGCTGCCCAACGGTGCCGGGGAGGGTGTGCGGCTGCTGCGGCCCGAGCGCCTGCGGCTCAGCGCCTCCCCGCCGGGGGAAGGGGAGCGGGGACTGCGGGCGCGGGTGCGCGAACTCGCCTTTCAGGGAGCCACGGTGGAGGTGCGTCTGCGCTGTGCCAATGATCTGCCGCTGATCGCGATCGATACCAGCGCCGGCCTGCCGGACGATCTCTCCATCGGCACCGAGCTCTGGTGCCGGTGGAACCCCGCCGACAGCCACGCCCTCCAGCCGCCCAGCCGCCCATGACCCGTCCGTTCACCCCCTCCCGCTCCGGCTCCGCCCCATCCCCCCGCAGCCGCCGGGTCTTTCTGCGCCAGCTGGGGCTGGCGGCTGCGGGGGTGGCGCTCACACCGCCGCTGCTGCAGGCCTGTGGCGGTGGGGGTGGCGGCGGCACCGGCGGCCAGAGCGAGGGCGGCGACGGCGGCGGCAAGGACAGGGAGCTGGTGATCTCCAACTTCCCCCTCTATATCGATGTGGACGCCCCTGGCGCCCCCGGCAGTGTGGCGCGCTTCCAGAAGGACACCGGCATCCAGGTGCGCTACGTCGAGGACGTGAATGATGTGCGCCAGTTCTTCGCCCGCATCCAGCCCCAGCTGGCTGCCGGCCGGCCGCTCGCCCAGGACCTGATCGTGCTCACCGGCTGGATGGCCGAACGGCTGATCCGGCTGGGCTGGATGGAACCGCTGCCGCTGGCGGAGGTGCCCAACGCCCGCAATCTTGTCCCCTCCCTGCGCAAGCCTTCCTGGGATCCGGAGCAGCGCTTCAGCCTGCCCTGGCAGTCGGGGATCGCTGGCATTGCTTACAACATCAAGGCCACGGGCCGGGAACTGCGCGGCATCGATGATCTGTTCGATCCAAAGCTCAAGGGCCGCGTGTCGGCGCTGCTGGAGATGCGCGACACCATGGGCCTGCTGATGCTGGCCGACGGCCAGGACATCACCCGCCCCACCTGGGCCGCAGCCCAGCCCTCCTTCGACCGGTTGGAGCAGGCCCGCAAGGACGGCCAGATCCGTCGCTTCACCGGCAACGACTACCAGACCGATTTGCTGGCCGGAAACCTGGCCGCCTGCATCGGCTGGTCGGGGGATGTGGCGCAGCTCTCCATGGAGCAGCCCGATCTGCGCTTCCTGGTGCCGGACAGCGGCGGTGTGCTCTGGGCCGACGTGATGCTGATGCCCAAGGGCGCCCGCCACCCGCAGGAGGTGGCCCGCTGGCTCAACTGGGTCTACGAGCCGGTGGAAGCGGCACGCATCGCCGCTGCGGTGCAGTACATCTCCCCGGTGGAAGGGGTGCGCGAGGTGCTGGCGAAGGATCCCGCCACCGCCCCGTTGGCAAACAACCCGCTGATGTTCCCGGATGCGGCCATGCAGAAGAAGCTGCATGTCTTCGGGCCGCTCAGCGATCAGGAGGAAGCCCGCTGGGAGGAACGCTTTGCCCGTATCACCGAGGGCTGAACTCCGGCGCCACTGGCCGTGGCTGCTGCTGACCCCGGGCCTGCTGTGGCTGCTGGCCCTGTATGTGCTGCCGCTGCTCGGTCTGGTGCCCCTGTCGTTGTCGGAGCCGCTCAGCCGCTTCGGCCTCGACACGGTGTTCACCGGCCGGGTGGCGAACTATCTGGAGGTGCTGCAGGCCTACGGCCCGATCCTGGTGCGTTCCTTCAGCTACGCACTGGTGGCCACGGCCGTGGGCCTGGTGTTGGCCTATCCGCTGGCCTTCGCGATCCGCTTCCATGGCGGCCGCTGGCAACCGCTGCTGATCGGCCTCGTGGTGCTGCCCTCGCTCACGTCCTTTCTGGTGCGGGCGATTGCCTGGACCAGCCTGCTCGGGGACAACGGTCCGGTGCTCGGCGCGCTGGACACCCTTGGGCTCACCGAGCTGCTCAATGGGCTGGGGGTGCTGCGTGAAGGACGGCTGTTGAACACGCCTACTTCGGTGATCCTGGGCCTCACCAATGGGGTGCTGCCGTTTCTGGTGCTGCCGCTGGTGGTGGCGATGGAGCGGATCGATCCCCGCCTGCTGGAGGCCGCCGCTGATCTGCATGCCGGTCCGCTGCGCTCCTTCGTTCGGGTGGTGTGGCCCCTGTCGCTGCCGGGGCTGGGAGCTGGCCTGCTGCTGAGCCTGATCCCGGCGGCCGGTGATGTCGTGAATCCGCTGTTCCTCGGCGGCCCCAATGAGCGGATGATCGCCAACACGATCGACAACCTGCTGCTGGTGCAACTGCAGGCGCCCCGGGCGGCGGCCCTGACGCTCATGCTGATGGCGCTGATCTCGGTGGCAGTGGTGCTGCAGCTGCGCAGCCGTGGCGTGGAGGATCTGCCGCTGCCATGAACCGAACCGGTGCGCTGCTGCTGGGTGTATGGAGTGCGCTGGCCTATGGCCTGCTGTATGCGCCGGTGGTTGTCACCGTGCTGTTCAGCTTCAACGCCCCCCGCGGGCGCTTCAACCTGTTGTGGCAGGGCTTCACCCTGGAGAACTGGCGGCATCCGCTGCGTAACGTCGCCCTCACCCAGGCCTTCCTCACCAGCCTCGGTCTTGCCCTGGCGGCTGCGCTGCTGGCGGTGCTGCTGGGCGGGTTGATGGCTCTGGCGCTCAGCCGCGCCCGCCTGCGGGCGGGGCGCTGGATCGAGCTGCTGCTGGCCCTGCCGCTCACCAACCCGGAGATCGTGCTGGCTACGGCCCTGTTCACCCTGTTCGTGCGCGTCGATCTGCCCCGTGGACCGCTCACCTTGTTGCTGTCCCACAGCCTGTTCTGCCTCAGCTACGCGGCGCTCACCCTCAAGGCACGGCTGGCAGGGTTCGACCCCACGCTCGAGCTCGCTGCGCAGGACCTGGGCGCTCCACCGCTGGCGGCCTTCCGCCGGGTCACCCTGCCGCTGCTGGCGCCTGGCCTGCTGGCGGCCACCCTGCTCTCCTTTTCTCTCTCCTTCGACGACTACGTGATCAGCAGCTTCACTGCCGGCGAGATCGTCACCCTGCCGCTCTACCTGGCCGGTGCCTTTCAGCGCGAGATCTCGCCCCAGATCCAGGTGCTCTCCACCCTGGTGCTGCTCGTCAGCGCCGTGCTGCTGGTGCTCGCCTCACCGCCCCGCCAGCGCCGCGGTTAGCTCGGCGACAGGCCTGGCCGCGCAAGACCTTGGGTCAGCTGCACGCCGCCCCCGCTCCGCTCAGGCAAAGCCGCCGGGCCGCTTCCGGGTGGAGGACAGCGACACGTTGCCGCTGGCCTGGGGCGGCACTGGCATGGTCGGGCCCACCTCCAGGCGGCCGCGGGGCACGGCCGCAGCGGTCGGGACTCCTTGCCCCCCTGGCGGCGCGGGAACCGCCTGCACGTTGAAGGCCAGCGACCAGCGCTCGCCTTCGCCACGGAAGGGCGGCACGGAATGGGGCTGCCAGGCCGGGAACACATAGAAGGTGCCCGGCACGGGCTGCACGTAGTGCGCCATACCGGTACGGAAGCTCTGGATGTGCCACTCCTCCGGGCCGTGGAAGCAGAGCTGGCCGTCGAAGCTGGTGCCGTTGATCTGCGGTGGCACCTTCAGGAACAGCACGCCGGAAAACGAGCCGCCATGGGTGTGCACCGGGTTGTAGTCACCGGCCTGCTGGCTGTTGAGCCAGATGTCGATCATCTGCAGGCCGTAGCGGCCCGGATGCCAGGGGCCGCGACCCTGGGGCGGTTGCCGCTCCATCACGTGGCGCAGCCAGCGCTCGCAGGCGGGCAGCACCACCTCGCTGCACAGGGCCGTGATCTCCGGAAACTGCGGACCCAGTTCGCGCTGCTGCTGCAACTGGCCGGCGAGCTTCGCGGAGGCATCGCTGGTGAGGCCGGTATCGGCCAGCACCCGCTCCGCCAGTGAAAGGAGAGGCTCCAGCGTGCCGACCGGCAACGTGCCCGTGAGCACGTAACGCGGAAACAGCTCGAGCATCTCCATCGGCATGGCGGAACGGCTCAGCCCAGGGCCTTCGCCTTCGCCACCACGTTGTCGACCGTGAAGCCGAACTTCTCGAGGCACACACCGCCAGGGGCGGAGGCACCGAAGCGATCGATCGACACGGTGTCACCGTCGAAGCCGGAGTACTTGTGCCAGCCGAACGAGCTGGAGGCCTCCACCACGAGGCGCTTGCGCACCGCCGCGGGCAGCACCGCTTCGCGGTAGCTGGCGTCCTGCTCCTCGAACAGCTCCACACAGGGCATCGACACCACGCGCACCTGCTTGCCATCCGCGCTCAGTTGCTCGGCGGCCTTGACGCAGAGGTCGAGCTCGGTGCCGGAGCCGATCAGGATCAGATCGGGGGTGCCGTCGCAGTCGATCAGCACGTAGCCGCCCTTGGCCACCTGATCGATCGACGAGTTGGCCTGGTTCACCATCGCCTGGCGGCTGAGGGCCAGCACGGTGGGGCGCTTGCGGTTGCTGATCGCCACCTTGTAGGCGCCGCTGGTTTCGTTGCCATCGCCGGGACGCATCACCAGCAGGTTGGGGATCGAACGCAGTGAGGCAAGGGTTTCCACCGGTTGGTGGGTGGGGCCGTCTTCGCCGAGGCCGATGGAATCGTGGGTGAGCACGTAGATCACGCCCAGCTCGCTGAGGGCCGACAGGCGCATGGCGCCCACCATGTAGCCCGCGAACACCAGGAAGGTGCCGCCGTAGGGCACCAGGCCACTGCCGTGATAAGCCAGGCCGTTGAGGATGGAGGCCATGGCGTGCTCACGCACGCCGAAGTGCAGGTAGCGATTGGCTTCGCCGCCTTTCTGGAAGCTGGCCTCGCCCTTGATGTCGGTGAGGTTGGAGTGGGTGAGGTCGGCGGAGCCGCCGATCAGCTCCGGCAGGCTGGGTCCCACGGCGTTGAGCACGTTGTAGGAGTGCTGGCGGGTGGCCAGACCTTTGTCTGCGGGGGTGAAGGTGGGCAGCTTGGCTTCCCAGCCCTCGGGCAGCTCGCCACGCAGCTGGCGCTCGAATTCAGCTGCCTCGGTGGGGTACTGGGAGCGGTAGGTCTCCAGGTCGGCGTTCCACTGCGCTTCGGCGGCGGCACCGCGGCTGAGGGCCTGACGCCAGTGGTCGTAGGCCTGCTGGGGCACTTCGAACGGTCCATACGACCAGCCGAGGGCCTCGCGGGTGAGTTCGGCTTCGTCAGCGCCGAGGGCGGCGCCGTGCACACCGGCGGTGTTGGCTTTGTTGGGGGAGCCGTAGCCGATGGTGGTGGTGACCTTGATCAGGCTGGGCTTGTCGGTGACCGCCTTGGCCTCCTCGATCGCCTTGGTGATCGCCGCCACATCGGTGTTGCCATCGGGCACATGCAGCACGTGCCAGCCATAGGCCTCGTACCGCTTCATCACGTCTTCGGTGAACGACACCGCGGTGTTGCCGTCGATCGTGATGTGGTTGTCGTCGTAGAGGGCGATCAGCTTGCCCAGGCCCAGGTGGCCCGCCAGGGAGGCGGCTTCGCTGGCCACCCCTTCCTGATTGCAGCCGTCGCCCATGATCACGTAGGTGTAGTGATCAACCAGCTCAACGCCGGGCTTGTTGAACCGCGCTGCCATGTGGGCTTCGGCGATCGCCAGGCCCACGGCGTTGGCGATGCCCTGGCCGAGAGGGCCGGTGGTGACTTCGACACCGGCGGTTTCAAAGGTTTCCGGGTGGCCGGGGGTCTTGGAGCCCCACTGGCGGAACTGCTTGATGTCCTCCAGCCCCACGCTGTCGTAGCCGGTGAGGTGCAGCAGCGAATAGAGCAGCATGCAGCCGTGGCCGGCCGAGAGCACGAAGCGGTCGCGGTTGAACCAGCCGGGGTTGCTGGGGTTGTGCTTCAGGACCCTGTCCCACAGCGCATAGGCCATCGGCGCTGCGCCCATCGGCAGGCCCGGGTGACCGGAATTCGCCTTGTTGACGGCATCGATCGCCAGGAAGCGGATGCTGTTGATGCAGAGGGTGTCGATGGACAAGGTGTCCACTGAAGGGGCAGCGACCATGGCGAAGAGGAGGGGGGTGGTGTGAGGGCTTCCTGAAGGACGGCTGAACGGGGGCGTTCAGGGCTTCCTGCGGAATGCGAGGCAGACGTTGTGACCACCAAACCCGAAGGAGTTCGAGAGCACGACGTTCAGTTTCTGTTCCCGCGCCTGGTTCGGCACGACATCCAGATCACAAGCCGGATCCGGATTCTGGAAGTTGATCGTAGGGGGTATGAGGTTGTGCTCCATCGCCTTGACCACGGCGACGGCTTCGATGCCGCCGCTGCCGCCGAGCAGGTGGCCGGTCATGGATTTGGTGGAGCTGATCGGTGTGCGCAGCGCGTGCGGACCGAGCGCGGCCTTGATGGCGGCCGTTTCGTTGCTGTCGTTGGCCTGGGTGCTGGTGCCGTGCGCATTCACGTAATCCACAGCTTCGGCGTCGAGGCGGGCATCACGCAGGGCCAGCCGCATCGCTTCGGCACCACCCACCCCACCGGGTGTGGGGGAGGTGATGTGGTGGGCATCGCAGGTCATGCCGTAGCCGACGATCTCCGCCAGCACCTCGGCGCCGCGCCGGGTGGCGTGATCCAGGCTTTCCAGCACCAGAATCCCGGCCCCTTCGCCGATCACGAAGCCGTTGCGCTCCGCATCGAAGGGGCGACTGGCGGTGGCGGGGTCGTCGTTGCGGAACGACAGTGCCTTGGCACTGGCGAAACCCGCCACCCCGAGTGGAGTGATCGCCGATTCGGCGCCGCCGCACACCATGGCGTCGGCCAGGCCCATCTGGATCAGGCGGAAGGCGTCGCCGATGGCGTTGGAGCCGGCGGCACAGGCGGTGGCCACGGCGCTGCTCGGACCTTTGGCCCCCAGGGCGATGGCGGCCAGGCCGGCGGCCATGTTGGGAATCATCATCGGCACGCAGAACGGGCTGACCCGGTCCGGCCCGCGGTCGGCCAGCACATGGGCCTGGCTCTCCATCATCAGCAGTCCGCCCACACCAGAGCCGATCGACACACCCACCCGGTCGGCGTTGGTGTCGTCGATCGTGAGACCGGCATCCAGCACGGCTTGCTTGGCGGCCACCACGCCGAACTTGCAGAAGCGATCCCAGCGCTTGGCTTCCTTGCGGTCGATCATGCCGACGGGATCGAAATCCTTCACTTCCGCCGCAAAACGGCAGGCATGGCGCGAGGCGTCGAACAGGGTGATCGCGGCCACGCCATTGCGCCCCGAGGCCAGGCCTTCCCAGTAATCGGTAACGGTGTTGCCGATCGGTGTGACCGCGCCCAGGCCTGTGACCACGACGCGGTGGAGTCCCTCCACCATCAACACCCTCAGGCCTGCTTATCCAGGATGTAAGTCACGGCATCACCCACGGTGGTGATGCCTTCAGCGGCCTCGTCGGGGATCTCGATATCGAAGGCTTCTTCCAGGGCCATCACCAGCTCCACCGTGTCGAGAGAGTCGGCGCCGAGGTCGTTCTGGAAGTTCGATTCGGGCTTGACCTCAGCGGCATCCACGCTGAGTTGCTCGGCAACGATCGAACGCACTTTCTCGAAGATCGCTTCCTGTGACATGGCCGCTTAGAGGGAGGCCGCATCCTACGGGTCGCCCCGGACGGGCCCCCGAGCCATATGAAAAAGAATGACGGCCTCGGGCCGGCCCAGCCTTGGCTTCGGTCGCCTTGGGTACCTTGGCCGCACGCCGTTCGCCTCCGGTCGGGCATGTCCCACTCCGTCAAGATCTACGACACCTGCATCGGTTGCACCCAGTGCGTCCGTGCCTGCCCTCTCGATGTGCTGGAGATGGTGCCCTGGGATGGCTGCAAGGCCGGCCAGATCGCTTCCTCCCCTCGCACCGAAGACTGCATCGGTTGCAAGCGTTGTGAAACCGCCTGCCCCACCGACTTCCTCAGCGTCCGCGTCTATCTGGGGGACGAGACCAGCCGCAGCATGGGTCTGGCCTACTGAAGTCAGGCGCAGCCTTCTGCAGCGCTTCCAGCCCGGCGCACGCCGGGCTTTTGCATGTCGGGCCCTGCCCGCTGTGCGTGCCTGCCGCAAGAAGCTTCGGCCTGGGTGCCGGCGGCCCTGCACCTGGCACCTGTCAGCTCGCAGCAGCTGGCACCTGGCACTGTTGCCAGGCAGCGGCGATCCTGTAGAACCACCCCAATTCCGGCCCATCGCCCATGTGCGGCATCGTTGCGGTGATCGGCTCCAGGGAGGCCGCCCCTCTCTTGATGGAAGGCCTCCGTCAGCTTGAGTACCGCGGCTACGACTCCGCCGGTCTGGCCACCGTGTCGATGGCTGCCGGGGCCGCCGCCCCCTCGGCTGACCTGGCCGGCACCCACCAGCTCGTCTGCCTGCGGGCCGAGGGCAAGCTGGTGAACCTGGCCCAGCGGCTGGAGCGGCAGGGCGCCCCCGGCAACTGCGGCATCGGCCACACCCGCTGGGCCACCCACGGCAAGCCCGAGGAGCGCAACGCCCACCCCCACCTCGATGGCAGCGGCCAGCTGGCGGTGGTGCAGAACGGCATCATCGAAAATCACCGGCAACTGCGCGAGGAGCTGCAGGCCCAGGGCGTCCACTTCCGCTCCGACACCGACACGGAGGTGATCCCGCACCTGATCGCGCGGGAGCTGGCGGCGCGGCTGGACGCGGGGGCGATCCCTAGCGGCGCCCTTCTGCTCGAAGCGCTGCAGCAGGTGTTGCCCCTGCTGCATGGCGCCTACGCCCTCGCGGTGCTGTGGGCCCAGACGCCCGGCGCCCTGGTGGTGGCCCGCCGTCAGGCACCCCTGCTGATCGGTCTTGGCGAAGGGGAGTTCCTCTGTGCCAGCGACACGCCCGCCCTGGCCGGCTTCACCCGCACGATCCTGCCGCTGGAGGACGGCGAGCTGGCCCTGCTCACGCCCCTCGGCATCGAGCTCTACGACGCCGCCGGTGCCCGGGTGCAGCGCCTGCCGCGCCTGCTCACCGGCACCGAGCACGTGGCGGACAAGCGCAGCTTCCGCCACTTCATGCTCAAGGAGATCCATGAGCAGTCGGAAACGGCGGCCTTGTGGGTGGCGCGTCACCTGCCCGAGCCGAACGGCGGCCCGGCCGGACCCTCCCTGGTGGCCCTGCCCCTGGAAGACGGGGTGTTCGAGCAGGTGGAGCGGATTCAGATCCTCGCCTGCGGCACCAGCCGCCATGCCTCGATGGTGGGCGCTTACCTGCTGGAGCAGCTGGCCGGCCTGCCCACCTCGGTGTTTTACGCCAGCGAGTTCCGCTACGCACCGCCGCCGCTGGTGCCCCATACCCTCACGATCGGGGTCACGCAGTCGGGCGAAACCGCTGACACCCTCGCCGCCTTGCTGATGGAGCGTGAGCGGCGCGACCTGATCCCCGATCCCGCCTACGCCCCGAAGTTGCTGGGCATCACCAACCGGGCGGAGAGCTCGCTCGGACGCCTGGTTCCCCACCTGCTCGACATCGGCGCCGGCATCGAGGTGGGGGTGGCCGCCACCAAGACCTTCATGGGCCAGCTGCTGGCCTTCTATGGCCTGGCCCTGTCGTTCGCCGAGCGGCGCTCCAGCCGCAGCCCGGCCCAGCTGCAGGCCCTGGTGAGCGGCCTGCGGGCCCTGCCGGCCCAGCTCCAGCAGCTGGTGGAAACGCACGACCGCCAGTGCGCCGAGCTGGCCCACCTGTTCGCCGATACCCAGGACGTGATTTTCCTGGGCCGGGGCATCAACTACCCGATCGCCCTGGAGGGGGCCCTCAAGCTCAAGGAGATCAGCTACATCCACGCCGAGGGCTACCCGGCCGGCGAGATGAAGCACGGGCCGATCGCCCTGCTCGATGCGCGTGTGCCGGTGGTGTCGATCGCCATGCCTGGTGTGGTGTTCGACAAGGTGCTCTCCAACGCCCAGGAGGCCAAGGCGCGTGACGCCCGTCTGATCGGCGTGGCGCCGGAAGGCCCCGACACCGGACTCTTCGATGTGCTGCTGCCGGTGCCGGCCGTCGACGAGCTGCTCTCGCCCCTGCTCACCGTGATCCCGATGCAGTTGCTCAGCTATCACATCGCGGCCCATCGCGGCCTCGACGTCGATCAGCCCCGCAACCTGGCCAAGAGCGTCACTGTGGAGTGACCCTTCCCTTCGCCCCTGACGCTCCGATCGTGCTGGTCCTGCGCCTGAGTCTCCTGCTGGTGGCCCTGGTGGCCCTGCTGGGCTTCTTCGCCGCCGCCGAATTTGCCCTGATCCGCCTGCGCCCCAGCCGGGTGCAGGTGCTCGCCAGCGGGGGCACGCCGGGCGCCAAGGCGGTGGAGCGGTTGCAGAAGCGGCTGCGCCGCACGTTGCTGGCCACCCAGCTGGGCGCCACGCTGGCGGTGGTGGCGCTGGGCTGGTCGGGGCAAGGCCTGGCGACCAACCTCGATCCCGAGGGTGAGAGCCCCTGGATCGACCTGCTGGTGTTCGCCGTGATCGTGAGCCTGGCCACCCTGCTGGGCGGCCTGATCCCGAAGGCCTGGGTGCTGCATCGCCCGGAGGCCTCCGCCCTGCGGCTGGCACCGGTGCTGGAGTCGGTGAGCCGCACCCTGGCGCCACTGCTCACGGCGTTCGAGCGCGTCACCGTCACGCTGTTGCGCCTGCTGGGGCTGCCCCGCAACTGGGATGCGCTGGTGCCGGCACTGTCAGCCGGGGAGCTGGAAACCCTGATCGAATCGAACAGCGTCACGGGCCTGATGCCGGATGAGCGCAACATCCTCGAAGGGGTGTTCTCCCTGCGGGACACGCAGGTGCGTGAGGTGATGGTGCCCCGCTCCGGCATGGTCACCCTGCCGCTTGATGCCTGCTTCGCCGAACTGATGGATGCGGTCCACCAGACCCATCACGCCCGCTTCCCGGTGATCGGCCAGTCGTTGGACGACGTGCGCGGCATGCTCGACCTGCGCCGCCTCGCCGAACCGATCGCCCGCGGCCAGTTGCAGGGGGACACCCCATTGGCCCCCTTCATCTCACCGGTGGCTCGCGTGCAGGAAACCGCCTCGCTGGCGGAGCTGCTGCCGCTGATCCGCAGCGGCCAGCCGCTGCTGGTGGTGGTTGATGAGCACGGGGGCACCGAGGGGCTGGTCACGGTGGCCGATCTCACCGGCGAGATCGTCGGCGAGGAAGACGATCAGCACGAGGGTGGCGACGATCTTCAGCAGCTGCCGGACGACAGCTGGCTGGTGGCCGGCGAGCTGGAAATCTTCGAGCTGAACCGGCAGCTGGGCCTGCGTCTGCCCGAAGCCGATGGCCACCACACCCTGGCCGGCTTCCTGCTGGAGCGGCTGCAGCACATCCCGGCGCCCGGAGAGAGCCTGCGCTGGAAGGGCCACCACTTCGAGATCACCGCCATGGACGGCCCCCGCATTGAGCGGGTTCACATCACCTGCCGGTCTGCCGATGAACGGGGCCCCGCAGCGCAGGGTGATCGTTGATAATGCCGTCTCAGGAACGAGGTCTGGGCCGTTGACGCGTGAGCATGTGACGCGATGACGACGGATCCCATCACGCCGGTGAAGGTAGGGGTCATTGGCATCGGCAACATGGGTTGGCACCACGCCCGGGTGCTGAGCCTCCTGCGCGATGCGGAGCTGGTGGGGGTGGCCGACCCCGACGCCCAGCGCGGCCGCCTGGCGGTCGAGCAGTTCGGCTGCCGCTGGTTCCCCGACTACGGCCCGCTGCTGAGTGAGGTGGAGGCGGTCTGCATCGCCGTTCCCACCCTCCTGCACCACCGGGTCGGCATGGCCTGCCTGCAGGCCGGCCTGCACGTGCTGATCGAGAAGCCGATCGCCGCCACCCAGGAGGAGGCCAGCGCCCTGATTCAAGCCGCCGAAGCCAGCGCCCGCCAGCTGCAGGTGGGCCACATCGAGCGCTTCAACCCCGCCTTCCGCGAACTGCGCAAGGTGGTGGCCAATGAGGAAGTGGTGGTGCTGGAAGCCCGCCGCCATAGCCCCCATGCCGATCGGGCCAACGATGTGTCGGTGGTGCTCGATCTGATGATCCACGACATCGACCTGGTGCTGGAGCTCGCCCAGGCGCCGGTGGTGCGGCTGGCGGCGGCCGGCGGGCGCAGCGGCGAAGGCCCGATCGACTACGTCAACGCCACGCTCGGCTTCGAGAACGGCGTGGTGGCGAGCCTCACGGCCAGCAAGATGGCCCACCGCAAGATCCGCAGCCTCAGCGCTCACTGCCGCGCCAGCCTGGTGGAAACCGATTTCCTCAACCGCAGCCTGCACATCCACCGCCGCGCCCACGAGTGGGTGTCGGCCGATCACGGCGAATTGCTCTACCGCAACGATGGCTTCATCGAGGAGGTGAGCACCACCTCGATCGAGCCGCTCTACGCCGAGCTGGAGCACTTCCTGCAGTGCGTGCGTGGCCGGGAAACCCCGGCGGTGGATGGCCAGCAGGCCTCCCGCGCCCTGCTGCTGGCCAACCTGATCGAGCGGGCGGTGGATCAGCCGGCGCTCTGCATGGCCCTCGACGCGCCCATCTGAGCCGGGGCCGGTGCCCGGGGGATCACCGCCAGGTCGCGCAGGGCCAGCATCTGCCAGCGGCGGCAGGTGGCCGGTGAGGAGCGGTAGAAGAGATCCCAGGCCGACGCCTTCTGCTGTGGGTAGCTCTCGATCGGCTGGTGCGGATGGGTCTGGGCCCAGCCGGCCCGCACCGCGTAGCCGATCACCACATCGAGGGCCAGGTAGTCGTCGAAGCGCACCTGGGGGTTGGCCCCCACGAAGGCCACTAGCGACAGCAGTGTTTCCGTGCAGAGCTGCCGGTATTCCGGCGCTTCGATCTTGATCAGCAGGTGCTCCACCAGCGCGGCGAAGTTGCGTTCGCCCCGGGTCTTCTCCGACAGCAGCGGTTCGCTCTCGAGGCGGTTGCGGCGTTCCAGCTTGTCGCCGATCACCAGGCCGCGGCAATGGTGCAGCAGGTCCCAGATGCCGGCGTAAAAATCGCGCGGGACCCGCTGCAGGGCCCCCAGCCGCTGGCGATGCTGCAGCCAGCTGGTACCGCCGGGGGGGAGATCTTCCATCGGATCCGGCACTTCCCACTGCACCCGCCCCTGCAGGTGGAGCTGCTCCTTGGCCAGCAGCGCCTCGCGGGCGTGATCCACGTCGGCGAGCACGGCCCGCAACCGCCGCCGGATGGCATGGGGCGGGAGGCTGCAGAGCGTTTCGAAGGCTTCGTCGGGGGTGAGATCCTGCTCGGCGGCCAGCTCGCCGGTGAGCAGCAGCAGCAGCTGGCCCAACTGCAGGGTGAGGCTGCCCTGCAGCAGTTTCGGCTCCAGCCGCGCCAGGCCATCGAGGGCAAGCAGCAGCTCCTGCTGCAGCATCCATTCACGGCCGTCCTCGCCGCTGAAGCGCTGGATCATTGCCGCGATCGCCACGCTGCCCTGCGGTTCGGTGATCAGCGAGTCGCGGGTGTAGTTGCGGCCCACCACCAGCTGCTTCTGGTGCACCAGCAGATCGGTGAGCGCATCCTCCAGCTGGGGGTGCACCAGTTGCATCAGCCCGCCGCAGCGTCGCACCACGTTCCAGTCGCCCGTCATCAGTCCGCGGCGGTAGACCTCCTCCACCAGACCCCGCAGGGTCACCGGTCCGCTGCTGAACGGCCCCTGCAGGATGGCGTTGGGGCCGAGCCGCCGCACCAGCTGCTCCAGCACCTCGGCCTGTTCGGGCAGGGAGGTGCTGCTCCAGAGCCGGTCCGCGAGGACCGGCAGGGGCGCGTCATCCAGTTCCTGCTCCTGCTGGATCGTGAGCGGTTGCTGGCTCGTGCTCTGCTGAAGGAGTGGGGGGCGGCTGTTGGCCGCCGGCGCGGTGGCGGCCGGCAGCGGCGGCAGGGTTTCCCAGCCGGCCAGCTCGGTGAAGGCTTCGAGGCGGTCGAGCCGCACCGGTACCCCCTCCACCAGCCCTTCCTGCAGCCTTTCACCCAGCCGCAGCAAGGCGCCGGGATCCCTGCCGAAGGGCACCACGGCGAGGGGAATCACCAGCAGCGGCAGCCCCGGCCCGCGCCACTGGCGCATCAGCACCCGCAGCTCGCTCACCACCGTGTCGGCGAGCTGTTCAGGGTCGTCGGCCAGGTAGAAGGTGCCCTCCTCCAGCACGGCGGGCAGGAAGGCGATGGGGTCCTCGCCGTCGGCGCCCGGGCAGCGGTAGAGACGCGCCGTGGCCATGGTTTCCATCCGCACGGGCGGGTGGCCGCTGAGACCGAGCCGGGCGTTGGCGCCCACCTGCGCCTTGCGCCGTGCCAGCTGCTGGGAGCTGGCGATGCGCACGGCGCCATCCGGCCGGCTCACCGGCAGGCCTTTCTGCTCCAGGGCGTCGGCGATCTCGGCTGTGGCCGGCGCCAGGGCCACCAGCACCTGCTCCGCCCCCAGCGGCCGTGGCAGCCGCCGCCCGCAGGGGTCGATGTCCTCGGGCTCGATCAGGCCGTGCAGCAGCAGATCCCCCAGCCAGGTGAGGCTCTGGGTCCACAGCAGCGGCACGTTCGCGTTTGGCACCCGGGCCTGGCTGCCGGGCTGGCGCCGCTCTGCGGCAATCGCCTCCTCCGGCACCAGGTAGAGCTCAGGCAGCAGCGGCACGCCCTCCACCAGCACGCTCACGGATTCGAGCCGCCGGCGCCAGCGCCAGGCTTCCTCCCAGCGCTGCTCGCAGCAGGCGGTGACCAGCTCGTAGCCCAGGAACAGCGGCCATTCGCACTCGATGCTCTCGAACTGCGCCAGCTCCTCCCGTTCGTAGTGGAGGCGGTTGTGGTCTTCGATCAGGGTCTGGTGGCCATCGCGGCGAAAGCGCTTGTAGCCGTAGGCGCCGCCGAGCTCGCGGCGGATCTTGGTGCGGGTGCGCTCCACCAGCTCTTGCGTGTCCACCGCCCAGGCCGGGTAGCCGATCACCGCCAGGCAGGCGCTGTCCACCTCCTTGCTGGCCGATTCCCGGGGCAGCAGAGCCTGCAGGGCCCGCCGCAGCCGCACGATCGCGTCGTGGGGAATGTGCAGAAGGCAGTGGCCGTCGCCATGGGGGCCGTAGAGATCCAGCCCTTCGAGCGCCTCGAGCGCCGCCTTCACCAGGCCGATCGAACTGGCATTCCGCTCCGGTTCGCCGTGGTTGCCTTTGTCACCCCGCTCCCAGATGCCGTAATCGGCCACCCGGTAGGCGCGGGCCACGTAGTACACGAGGTTCTGCAGGAAATCCCGCTCGTGATGGCTGCGCACCACCACCAGCCCCGCCCGGGTGAGCTGCGCCAGCTGCAGCAGGTAGAGCGCCGTGGCATCGAGCTGCAGGTGGCCCCAGCCGTCATCCGGCACCACTGGATCGCCGCTGGAGGTCTCGAACTTGGCGTGAATGGCATCGAGGCGGTCGAGGCTGCGCTTGAAGCGCTCCACCTTGTGGGCCTGGCGCATCATCGCCGTGAGCAGGCCGCGCATCAGCTGCAGCACCCGCTGTTCCAGCTCATACACGCGTGTGCCGGCTCCGTGCAGGCGCCGCTGGGCGATGGCCAGCCCCCAGACGCACTGAATCGAATACACCCCGTCCCGCACCCAGGCGTCGCCGTAGTTGCCGTGCACGGTGTGGGCGGTGCTGGCGGGCAGCAGGCCGCTGATCGGGTGCTGGCGCACCAGCACCACATGGTCGATCTGGGCGTGGAGCCGCTCAAGCAGCGCTTCGGCCTCGGACCGCTCCAGCCGCAGGGGACCCTGCATCACCGGCGCTTCAGGTGCGGGCAGGCCATGGGAGGCATCGCCGCTGCTCCAGGTGTCCGCCGCCCAGCTCTCTGTCATTCCTGCTCCGGCTCCGTGCGACGGGAATCGCGGCGCCACCGGCACCGGTACTCTCCACTCATTCTCTCCCGCGGCCCCACGGCCCTCAGGCAGCGATGGCCACACAATCCACCCCGTTGGCTGGCCGGCGTTCCCTGGTGCTCGGCCTGCCGGTGGATGTCTGCCCGGATGTGTTCGCGGCAGCGCTGGATCTCCATGGTGCCGGCGGCGGCCAGATCGTCACCCTCAATGCCGAGATGACCATGGCCGCCCTGGAGCAGCCGGAGCTGGGCGCGGTGATCCATGCCGCCGAGCTGGTGATTCCCGATGGCGCCGGCGTGGTGTGGGCCCTGCGCCGGCAGGGGCATCGGGTGCGGCGCACGCCCGGCATCGAGCTGGCGGATCGGCTGCTGCAGCAGGCCGCCGAGGCCGGCTGGCGCGTGGCCTTGGTGGGGGCCAGCCCGCAGGTGATGGCCTCACTGAGCGAGCAACTGCGCCGGCGCCTGCCCGCCCTCCAGCTGGTGATGACGATCCACGGCTACCAGGCGCCGGAAGCCTGGCCAGGCCTGGAGCACGCCCTGCAGAGCGCCCAGCTGGATCTGGTGCTGGTGGCGCTGGGGGTGCCCCGCCAGGAAACCTGGATTCAACGCGTCCACCACGGCCGCCGCGGGCTGTGGATGGGGGTGGGCGGCAGCTTTGATGTCTGGGCCGGCGTCAAAAAAAGGGCGCCCCGGTGGATGGGCGCCCTGCAATTGGAATGGTTGTTCCGGCTGATTCAGGAACCGGCCCGCTGGCAGCGGATGCTGGCCTTGCCGGCCTTTGCCTGGGCGGTGATCCGGGAACCGCGCTGAAGCACCCCGCCATCGCCACACAGCCATTTGCCACGGCGATCAGCTGCCGCTAGCGGCGGAAGACCAAGTCGGAGAGGATGCGATCAGCGGAGCGCGATCCAGACAAGGAGATCAGCGGAAGCCCACCGAGGCCTGCCACACGAAGGCCAGCAGCAGGAAGAAGAGGGGGATGATCGGCAGGATGTCCACCAGAGGACCGAACGCCTGATAGGCCTCGGGAAGCTGGGCCAGGGTGGAGCCCGGCGCGGCGTTGGCAGTCGCGAGGGCGAACAGCATGGAGAAAGGCATCGCGGGCCTTGGAAACCTGTGTGGCTCGGACGCTACCACGTGTGCGCCGCCGGAGATCCCTGCTCCCACGGAGCGAAATCCTCTGAAAAACACCCCTCGCGGATCGCTTGTGCCATGGCGCTGGTGAAGCGCAGCAGCTGGGTGAGGTTGTGGAGGCTGAGCAGGATGCGCCCCAGCAGTTCCTCGCTGCGGATCAGGTGGTGGAGGTAGGCGCGGCTGTGGTGGGCGCAGGCCGGGCAGGGGCAGCTGGGATCGAGCGGGGTGTGGTCGTGGCGGAAGCGGGCATTGCGCAGGTTCCAGCGCTCGCCTCCCACCAGTGCGGTGCCGTGCCGGCCCAGCCGGGTCGGCAGCACGCAGTCGAACAGATCAATCCCCTGCGCTACCGCGATCGCCATTTCGCGGTAGCTGCCCACCCCCATCAGATAACGCGGCCGGTCGTCCGGCAGCAGCGGCGTCACCTGGCGCACGATGCGATGCATCGCCTCCACCGGTTCGCCCACGCTCACCCCACCGATGGCGATGCCGGGCAGGCCCATCGCCGCCACCGCCCGCGCCGATTCTTCGCGCAGGTGGGCATGGGTGCCCCCCTGCACGATGCCGAACAGGGCCTGATCGGGCCGGCTGTGGTGGGCGATGCAGCGTTCCAGCCAGCGGTGCGTGCGCCGGTTGGCTTCCGCCACATCGGTTTCGCTGGCCGGATAAGGGGGGCACTGGTCGAAGGCCATGGCCACATCCGCACCGAGCGCCATCTGGATCTCCATCGACCGCTCCGGCGTGAGCGTGATGCGGGCGCCGTCACGGGGGGAGCGGAAGACCACGCCGTCGTCGTTGATCGTGTTGATCGCCCCGAGGCTGAACACCTGGAAGCCACCGGAATCGGTGAGCAGCGGGCCGCTCCAGCCCATGAAGCGATGCAGGCCGCCCGCTTCCGCCACCACCTGTTCGCCTGGTTGGAGATGCAGGTGATAGGTGTTGGCCAGCACCATCTGGGCCTTGGTGGCGCGCAGTTGCTCGGGGGTGACCCCTTTCACCGTGGCCAGGGTGCCCACCGGCATGAAGCGCGGCGTGTCCACCACCCCGTGAGGGGTGTGGAAGCTGCCGCAGCGGGCATGGCTGTGGCTGCAGCGGTGGGACACCTGAAAACGGAATGGCGCCGCGGCCTCAGGCCCGGCAGCCTCGGGGGCGGAGCGATTCACGGCATCAGCGCGCGCACGGTCGACGAACCTAGGTGCTCCCTTCCGATGCGCTGCGGTTCGTGTCTTCCCGTCCGCCATCCCCGTCCGCCCCGCCGGCCTGGTGGCAGGAGCTCGCCGGTGCCTGGATCTTCTACAGCGTGCTGCCGGCCTGGCCGCGGGTGCAGCCTCGCTTTGAGCGCATCGCCCGCTTCGGCCCCTGGATCGGCGCCGTGCTTGGCAGCCTGCAGGGCCTGCTCTGGATCCTCAGCGATGGCGGGCTGCCGCCCGCGGCCCAGGTGGCGCTGGTGCTGGCCTGTGGCCTCAGCCTCAGCGGCGGGATTCACATTGATGGGGTGATGGACACCGCCGACGGCCTCGCGGCAGGCGAGCGGGCGCTGGAGGCGATGGACGACAGCCGGGTGGGAGCCAGTGGCGTGGTCGCGTTCGCGCAGGTGCTGCTGGTGCGCGCCGCCGCCCTGCTCACCCTTGCGGAGGTGGCCCCGGCGCCGTTGGTGGCGCTGGCCCTGATCTGGGCGGCGGTGTGGGGGCGCCTCGCCCCTTTGGTCGCCATCCAATGGTTTCCGTATCTGCGGCAGACCAGCGGCGGCAGCGCCGGCTTTCATCGCCAGCACTGGCGCGGCCTTGGCCGCGAATTGCTGCCCTCCCTGCCTCTGCTCGTGCTGCTGGCCCTGGCGTCCGGCTCGGTGGGCCTGGGCGGTCTGGGCGCGCTTGGCCTGGTGCCCGCGCTGGTGATCCCCTGGCTGCTGGGGCGCCGCCTGGGTGGGCACAGCGGCGACACCTACGGCGCCTGTGTGGAGTGGTGTGAAGCCCTGGCGCTGGCCCTCATGGCGTGGATGGTGGCGCTGGCCTGAGCCGGCCCACGGCAGGTGCGCTGCTGGCGGGCAGCTGCAGGCAGAAGGCATTGCCGGTGCCGGGCAGCGCCGGATCCAGCTCCTGCGGCGGGATGTGCAGGGTGAGATCACCACCCAGGCTGCGGGCCAGCGCCCGGGCCAGGGTGAGCCCGAGGCCCGTACCGGCTGTGCCGGCGGCCTGCGCTCCCCGCATGCCGCGCTCGAAGATCGCCTCCCGCTCGGCCGCGGCGATCGGTGCTCCACCGTCCCAGACGATCAACCGGGGCCGCTCGGCGTCGCCGGGGGCGTGGGCCACCTCCAGGCCGATCGGTGCGCCGGGCGGGCAGTAGCGAAAGGCGTTCTCCAGCAGGTTGGCAACGATCTCGGCCACCGCACCGCTGTCACCGAACCACTGGGGCAGGACCTCGCCGCCCAGCCAGCGACGGCCCTGCAGCAAAGCTGTGGCGGCGGCCCGTTTCAGCAGGGGATCGAGGCGCTCCGCCAGCGCCTGTGGCTGGCCCGAACTCAGGGAGGGCGGCAGCAGCAGGGGCTGGGGATCCTGGCTGCCGGGGCCGATCAGGGGCCGCTCGATCAGCCCATCGATCGCCTCCACGTAACGGTTGAGCTGCTGCTCTTCCGCCAGCAGGTTCTCCACCAGGGAGCGGTTGTCGGGGTCGCTCTCCAGGCGCCGCAGCAGCAGCTTGCCGAAGGTGCGCAGGGCGGCGAGCGGGTTGCGCAGCTGGTGCACCAGCAGCCGCAGATCCTCCTGGTTCCGCTTCAGCTGGCGCGTGAGCCGTTGCTCCTCCAGATCGAGGCAGAGCACTTCGGTGACCGCCTGGGCCGTGGCCTGCAGCCGGGGCGTGAGCGTGGGCGACCACGGCAGGGAGGCCGTTTCCACCCGGATGGCACCGAGCAGGAGCTGCTCGCGGCGCAGCGGCAGCCAGCGTCGCTCCGGGCAGGGCAGCTGCAGGCTGCGGTCTTCATCGACGGCAGGCAGGGCGGTGGAACGGCGTGGCCACTGGCCCACCGGCACCAGGCCCGGCTTGCCGCCCTGGCGCGTCATGGCGAGGTAGACGACCAGGGAGTGGAGGTCGGGGCGATCGGAAAACTGATCCAGCTGATGGGTCAGGAAGGCGGTGAAGCGCGCAGAAACCTCCATCAGCACTGAAACGGACGGGTTGCCGAAAGAAATTGCGATCCGATGATCCGGATTTCGGAAAAAGGCTTAAGATTTACGTATCGACCAATACTTCGCTGTCCGGGAGCGGATGGCACTGCGGAGGTATCGGCGGCAGCGGTTGCATTTCCCTTGCGACCGAGGCTACAGCAGAGGCTGAATCGTTCCTCTGCCGTTCGGCGACCCGCTCGGGTCCGCCGCGCCGTTATCCGTGTCGTGTTCGGGCGTGATCTGCCAGCAGGCCACCCCGTGCACCACCGCTCCCGCCCAGCCCTGATTGGCCGTTTGCTGCATCCATCCCGGGTGCGCATTCGCCGTGGCTCGCCTCGGCACGCCACAAAACCCATCCTCCTTTCCTCCCCCTCGGGAGTCGTTCCATGTCGAAGAAGCGCAAGCGGATCAGCCGCCGTCGTCTTGCCGGTCAGCGTGTGTTGGCCCATGTGCCCACCCACAACCTCGAAACCGGTGAGCACAAACCGGTCACGGCCGCCCGGCGCTTCATCGCCGAATCCGCGCTGGTGCCGCCGGCCCTGCTCAACGTGCGCCGCAACGAGCACACCACCGACCGCTTCTTCTGGGGTGAAAAAGGCCTGTTCAGCGCGCAGTACGCCGAGGAGAACCACTTCCTGTTCCCCTCCCTTCGCCTGATCGTCGATGAGATCGGCGAAGAAAACCTGTTTGCCGGCATCGAATCCAGCGCCGCCGACGACTGGGAGGAAATGGAAGAGTACGAATACGCCTTCGTCTGACTTTCCCCTGCGGGAAGGCCGCCCTCCAGGGGGCGGGCCTTCCCGCGATAACCGCCGCAAGGCCCCGATCCCAGGATCTGCTCAGGCCGGTGCAGCGCCGAGTTGATCCTGGAGAAACGTTCTGAGCTGCGGAAACAGCGCCGGATCGATGCTGTGCCCGCCGCTGAAACCCAACAGCTCAGCCTTCCCGCCTGCGCCCTGCAGCAGCAACTGCAGCCGCTCGCTGGCGGCAAAGGGCACCACCGGATCCTCGCGCCCATGGGTGAGCAGCACCCGGGGCAGGGGGCCTCGGGGCAGCCAGTCGGGGTGGGGATAGCCACTGCAGCCGATCACGCCCGCCAGTGGCAGGGTGCTGGCCACATCCACCGCCATCGCGGCGCCCTGGGAGAAGCCCAGCAGCACCGTGTTCTCCAGCGGCACCTGCTCGCCCAGTTGCAGAAGGCGCAGCTGCAGCGCTTGCCTCGCCGCCGCCACCAGCTCGGGCCAGAGGGGATTCTGCAGGTCGTACCACTGGCGGCCCATGCCCTGTGGGTGGGGCTCGGGGGCCCGCAGCCCCACCAGGCCAATGGCAGGGCCGGCCAGCTCCTGGCCGAGATCGATCAGATCATCCGCATCGGCGCCCCAGCCGTGCAGCAGTACCAGCCGCCGCTTCGCCTCGGCCGGTCCATGGACACGCTGATCGGTAGGCATCGGAGGGGTGGCGGCGGAAACAAACGGGGAGTTGCTGCGTAGGTTGTGGCAATCGCGTCTCGATCGACATGGCACCCACGGCGCTTCTGAGTGTGTCGGACAAACAGGGCGTGGTGGCGCTGGCCCACACCCTCCACCACACCCACGGCTTCCGACTGCTCTCCAGCGGCGGCACCGCCGCGGTGCTGGCGGCGGCCGGCCTGCCGGTCACCCGGGTGGCGGAGCACACCGGCTCTCCGGAGATCCTTGGCGGCCGGGTCAAGACCCTTCACCCCCGCATCCATGGCGGCATCCTGGCCCGCCGCGATGACCCCGCCCATCAGGCCGATCTCGAGGCGCAGGGCATCCCCCCGATCGATGTGGTGGTGGTGAACCTCTACCCGTTCCGTGAAACGGTGGCCGACCCAGCCGTGAGCTGGGAAACGGCCGTGGAAACGATCGACATCGGCGGTCCGGCGATGGTGCGAGCCGCTGCCAAGAACCACGCGGCCGTGGCCGTGCTCACCAGTCCAGCCCAGTACGAACCGTTCCTCGCCGCCCTGGCGGCCGGCGCGCTCGACGACGCGCTGCGCCAGCGCCTCGCTCTGGAGGCCTTCCGCCACACCGCCGCCTATGACGCGGCCATCAGCGCCTGGCTGGAAAGCCGCCTGGAGGCCGCTGCGCCGCCCCAGTCGCTGGCCATCGAGCTGCCCCTCCAGCAGACCCTTCGTTACGGGGAGAACCCCCACCAGCAGGCGTCCTGGTTCTCCGCTCCCGCCGCCGGCTGGGGCGCGGCGCGCCAGCTGCAGGGCAAGGAGCTGAGCATGAACAACCTGCTGGATCTCGAAGCCGCCCTCGCCACCGTGCGGGAGTTCGGCTACACCGACCTGGCCCAGGGCACGGCCGCTGAGACGCCGGCCGCCGTGGTGGTGAAGCACACCAATCCCTGCGGCGTGGCGGTCGCCGCCGATGGGGCGATGGCCCTGCGGCGGGCCCTCGACGCCGATCGCACCTCGGCCTTCGGCGGCATCGTGGCGCTCAACACACCGGTGGATCAGGCGGCCGCCGAGCTGCTCACCGGCCTGTTCCTGGAGTGTGTGGTGGCACCGGGCTACAGCCCGGAGGCCCGCGAGCAGCTGGGCACCAAGGCCAATCTGCGCCTGCTGGAGCTCGATGCAGCCGCGATCGCCCGGGCCCCCCGCCACCAGTGGCGCAGCGTGCTGGGTGGGCTGCTCCAGCAGGACCTTGACGATCAACCGGTGGACGAAGCCGAGTGGCAGGTGGTGACGGGCAGGGCGCCGACGGCCGCCGAGCTGGACGACCTGCGCTTCGCCTGGCGGTTGGTGCGTCATGTGCGCTCCAACGCGATTGTGGTGGCCAGCGATGGGGCCAGCCTCGGCATCGGTGCGGGCCAGATGAATCGGGTGGGATCGGCGCGGCTCGCGCTGGAGGCGGCGGCAGAGGCGGCCCGGGGGGCGGTGCTGGCCAGCGATGGCTTCTTCCCCTTCGACGACACCGTGCGCCTGGCTGCCCGCCATGGCATCACGGCGGTGATCCAGCCGGGCGGCAGCCTGCGCGATGGCGATTCGATCCGGGCCTGCGAGGAGCTCGGTCTGGCGATGGTCACCACCGGACGTCGCCACTTCCTCCACTGAACGGACGGGACGACACCGTGAGTTGTAGCTTCGCAACGTCACCGTTCTCACTGCGATGCCGGACGCCCTGGCTTTCAATCTCAACTTCCTGCATCCCCTGCTGATGTGGGCGCTGCTGGCACTCTTCGGCTACGCCCTCTATCTGGGGGTGAAGGCTAAGAAGACCCGCACCGCTGAACCGGAACAGCGCAAGGAGTTGATCAAGGGCAAGTTCGCCCAGCGCCACTTCCAGATCGGCAGCCTGGTGCTGGCCTTGATGGTGCTCGGCAGCTTCGGCGGCATGGCCGTCACCTACATCAACAACGGCAAGCTGTTCGTGGGGCCGCACCTGCTGGCGGGCATCTCCATGGTGAGCCTGATCGCCGTGGCCGCCGCCTTCGCTCCCGCCATGCAGAAGGGCAACATGCTCGCCCGCAAGGCGCATGTGGGCCTGAACATGACCGTCATGTCGCTGTTCCTGTGGCAAGCGGTCAGCGGCATGCAGATCGTCAACAAGATCTGGACAAGCCGCTGAGGGCACACGGATTCTGAGCCCTGAGCCGCTGTGGGCCTCTCCGGCCGCAATGCCAGGCGCTCAGAAACGCGCCTGACGCCGTGGCGGGCAGGTGAGCTCATGGGTGGCGTGGAAATCCTCCTGCACCTTCCAGGTGAGCTTGCGCGAGATCTGCCGCACGATCTGGCGCAACAGGTGATCGCCGCTGGATTGCACCAGCCCTTCAGGCAGCAGGCCGATCACGGCGGGCAGCCGGATCCACACGCTCAGATCCAGGGTCCAGCGCACCATGGTGGCGAGCGCCTGATCGCCTTCGCCGCGCTCAAGCTGCAGCGAGGCGTTGAAGGCCACGTCGTAGATCTGCTGCAGGGCGGGGTCGCCTTCCGGCAGAGGGATCGTCACGATCCGGTAGACCCCTTCGCTCTGTGGCAGCAGCTCCAGCCCGATCGTGGGCTCCACTTCGAAGCCGAAGTTGCCGAAGCGGCCCAGGGTGAGCGCATAGCCGTTGTGCCCGAGCGGCAACACCTGCATCGGAGCCGCGCAGCGGCGGAACCAGCCGTCGTGATGGTCGAGGTAGGTGGCAACGGTGCGTGGCTCCGCACGCATTTCCATCAGGTCGGCGAAGACGCTCGTGTAGCACCGGATGCGTGCATCGTCCCCGTTGCGTAACTGGGAAACGGGCGCGACAGCGTCGGACAGATGGCGGGGCTGGGTGAAGGTCAAAGGATTGGACCTACCGGAGGCCGGAGTGGATGAACTGTTTCTGGTTGTCACAGGCAACCGTAAATCGCAGCGTCCGGCTGATACGCAGCCGATGTGACAGCAAGCTGGGATGCCTCCGTGTCATGGAGAAGGGCACGTTCCTGGGTGCTGCCGTTCCTGGCGCTGACGCCGCTGGCACGGGTGCGGGTGGCACGGTGCAAGGCGGCAGGGAGGCCGTCAAGGGTGCTCAGGGCTCGCACAGCTCCATCAGGTGACGGATCACATCCTCCACCACCCGGTCGGGGGTGGAGGCTCCGGAGGTGATTCCCACTTTCAGCGGCCCCTCCGGCAGGAAGGGGGACACGCTCTCCAGTTCGCCGCCCAGGGGCTTGTGCTCAATCTGATTGCCGGGGCCGATCCGCTCGGGCGTGTCGATGTGGAAGGAGCGGATGCCGCGGCTGATGGCGATCTCCTGCAGGTGGGTGGTGTTCGAGGAGTTGTAGCCGCCGATCACCACCAGCAGATCCAGTGGTTCGTCCACCAGCGAGAACATGGCGTCCTGCCGCTCCTGGGTGGCGTCGCAGATCGTGTTGAAGGCCAGGAAGTGATCGTTGAGGGCGGTGGGGCCGTAGCGGGCCAGCATCGTGCGCTCAAACATGCGTCCGATGTCCTCGGTTTCGCTCTTGAGCATGGTGGTCTGGTTGGCCACCCCCACCCGATCGAGGTCGCGGTCGGGGTCGAAGCCAGGCGAGCAGGCCTTGGCGAACCGTTCCATGAAGGCCTCGCGATCGCCGCGGCCGAGGATGTAGTCGCAGACCATCTGGGCTTCGGCGGTGTCGAGCACCACCAGGTAGGTGCCGGCGAAGGAGCTGGTGGCAAGGGTTTCCTCGTGCTTCACCTTGCCGTGAATGATCGAGGTGAAGGCCTGCTTCTTGTGCTTCTCCACCGTGTTCCACACCTTCGACACCCAGGGGCAGGTGGTGTCGACGATGTGGCAGCCCCGCTCATTGAGCAGCTGCATCTCCTGCACCGTGGCGCCGAAGGCCGGCAGGATCACCACATCGCCGGTGCCTACCTCAGAGAAATCCTTGACGCCTTCCTCCACCTGAATGAACTGCACGTTCATCTGGCGCAGGTGGTCGTTCACCGACGGGTTGTGGATGATCTCGTTGGTGATCCAGATCCGCTCGCTCGGGTAGTGACGCCGCGTTTCGTAGGCCATCGCCACCGCCCGCTCCACGCCCCAGCAGAAGCCGAAGGCTTCGGCCAGCTTGATCGTGAGGCGCCCATGGCGCAGCTCATAGCCCTGCTCGCGGATCGTGGCGATCAACGCGCTCTGATAGGCCTGCTCGAGGCTGCCGGCCACCTCTTCGGCCCGGCCGAAGCCGCGGCGGTTGTAGCGCTCCGAATGGTGCAGCGAGCGCTTGAAGGCACGGGTGTCCACGGCATCGCCCCACATCGCTGACGACTCTATGGGCGGACCCGAGCCATTGACGACAAAAAACCCACGGGGTGAGCCGTGGGTGAGAGCGGGCAGGCAAGCTGCCTCACCTTGGTGAGAGCAGTTCAGCTGGTCGTTGAAACGAAGTCGGGGTAGGCCTCCATGCCGTGTTCCCCGATGTCGAGTCCTTCCTCCTCTTCCGCTTCCGTCACTCGAATGCCGCCACTGACACCGCCGAGCACGGACCAGACGATCCAGGAGGTGACGAGGGCGAAGATGATATAGCAGACCGAGCCCAGGATCTGCAGGCCGAGGAGCCCGAAGCCACCGCCGAAGAAGAGACCTGCGTCTTTGTTGAACAGGCCCACGGCGAGGGTGCCCCAGATGCCGCAGGTGCCGTGAACCGACCAGGCACCCACGGGATCATCGATGCCGAGGCCGTCGAGGATGCTCACGGAGTAAACCACAATCGCGCCAGCGATGAAGCCGACGATCCAGGCACCGGCCATTCCGTAAGCATCGCAACCCGCGGTGATGCCCACCAGGCCGGCGAGGATGCCGTTGATTGTCATGGTGAGGTCAGGCTTGCCCGACTGCAGCTGGGAAACCACCGTGCCGGCGATGCCGCCGCCGGCGGCACCAAGGGTGGTGGTGACAGCGATGTAGGGAACGGCTTCTGTCATGGAAAGGACGGAGCCGGGGTTGAAGCCGTACCAGCCGATCCAGAGAATCAGGCAACCGAGGGTGGCGATGGCCAGGTTGTGGCCAGGGATGGCCTTGACTTTGCCATCAACGAACTTGCCGATCCTGGGGCCGAGGATGATCGCCCCGGTGAGGCCAGCACAAGCACCAACCGTGTGGACGAGGGTGGAGCCGGCGAAGTCGATGAAACCGAGTTTGTTGAGCCAGCCTTCGGCGTTCCACTTCCAGCTTCCGGCGATCGGGTAGATGAAACCCACCAGCACCAGGGAGAAGATCACGAACTCGAAGAACTTGATGCGCTCGGCCACCAGGCCGGAAACAATCGTGGCCGAGGTGCCGGCGAAGGCCACCTGAAAGAGGAAGTCGACACTGGGAACCAGAGCGCCATCGGTGACCATCGCCGGAGTGACGGTGGGATCAAAGAACAGGCCGAGGTGGCCACCCTTGCCGTAGAAGAGCCAACCGGGCACCACGGCCGAGCCGTACATCAGCGAATACCCGATCAGCCAGTAGGCACTCGCCGCCAGGGCGAACACGATCAGGTTCTTGGCCAGGATGTTGGTGGCGTTCTTCTGGCGGCAAAGCCCGGCTTCCACCATGGCGAAACCGGCGTTCATGAAGATCACCAGGATCGAGGCGATCAGCAGCCAGAGGTTGTTGATCAGGAAGGCAGGGGTGAGATCAGGCAGCTCTGCGGCATGAGCCGAAAGATTGAATACACCAAGACCGAAGAGCGCCAGCGGAACGCAGGCCATCCAGGTGAGGGTGCGGGAACTGCTCATGCCACTGATGCGACGCAGCAGCAGTGGGGGAGCTTCGAGCAGGCTCGCCTCCGACAGGCGCTTGGGGCGCCGTTGTCGAGGGGGTTGGGTTGCAATGGTCATGTAAGAAAAGACCAGGAGGGTTGTCGGAAGTGGATGACGCTCGGAAGCGCGTCCCTGGCCGCCAAACTTCCTTTCTGATGCGTGTTCCTGTGGTGTCGAAGGCTACAGATCGCTCAAAGACGGTAGTGGCATACAGCGTCTGAGATTTCATGTGTCTGCACCGGTGTGGTGCCCAGCCATGTCACTGCGTCCTCCCCAAAGGCGTAGCGGCAGGGCAGCACCTCCACGCCCGCCCCCAGCGCCGTACGGAAGAGCCCTCCATAGCGGGGATCGGCGGAGTCGCCCGGTGCGAAGCGGTCCACGTCCCCGCGGCTCAGGCAGGGAACCAGCACCGCACGGGCCTCGGGCAGCAGGTCGGTCAGTTCCTCCAGGTGCTTCTGGCCCCGTTCGGTGACCGTGTCGGGGAAGAGCGCCAGGGTGCCGCGGCTCCAGGTGGTGTTCTTGATTTCCACATAAATCAGGCGGGAATCGGCCGCTCCCTCGGCGGGCGTGAGCAGCAGATCGATGCGGCTGCGGCGCCCGCGGCCGTAGGGAACCTCCGCGCGGATCGCTCCGATCGGCCCCAGCCAGGGCTCCAGCAGACCGGCTTCAATCGTGGCGCGCACCAGCCGGTTCGGCAAGGCGGTGTTGATGCCCACCCAGCAGAGGGAGCCGTCGGCGCTGGGCACTTCCGCCTGCTCCCACGTCCAGGCCAGCTTGCGCTCGGGCCGGGGATCGTGGCGCAGCCGCACGCGGCCGCCGGGAATCAGCACCCCGGTCATCGGGCCGGTGTTGGCGCAGTGGGCCGTCACCACCGCGCCATCGCTGAGCTCCACATCGGCCAGGAAGCGCTTGTAGCGCCGCAGCAGCAGCCCCTCCACCAAGGGCTCGAAGCGCAGTACGGGGGCGGCCGCTTGGGGGGCCGATGCCGCGTCTCTGGGGGCTGGTGGCATGGGGTGGGGGGACGCGGTGGAGAATCAGCCGAACGAATGGGCCTGCGGTCGATACCGGATGGTGAAATCCCTGCGGCGCATCGCCTTGATCGTGGGCCTTGCCACTGCGTTGAGCAAGGTGGCAGGTCTGCTGCGCCAGCTGGTGATCGCCGCCGCCTTCGGCGTGGGGGCCGCCTACGACGCCTACAACTACGCCTACGTGCTGCCGGGATTTCTGCTGATCCTGCTGGGAGGGATCAACGGGCCGTTTCACAGCGCCATGGTGAGCGTGCTGGCCCGGCGGCCGCGCCAGGAGGGGGCCCACGTGCTGGCGGCGATCAACACGCTCGTGGGAGTGGGTCTGCTGGGCGTGACCGTGCTGCTGGTGCTGGCTGCCGATCCGCTGATCAGCCTGGTGGGCCCGGGCCTGGAGGGGGAGCGCCACGCGATCGCCGTGCTCCAGTTGCGTTGGATGGCGCCGATGGCTCTGTTCGCTGGCTTGATTGGCCTGGGTTTCGGGGCTCTCAACGCCGCCGATGTCTTCTGGCTGCCCTCGGTGAGCCCACTTGTTTCCAGCGTGGCGATGATCGGCGGCATCGGCGCGCTCTGGTGGCTGGTAGGCCCGGAGATCGGCCTGCCGGCCACGGCCGTGCTCGGCGGGGTGGTGCTGGCGGGCACCACCACACTCGGTGCCGTACTGCAGTGGCTGATCCAGCTGCCGGCCCTGGCGAAGCAGGGGCTGCATCGCTTCCAGCTTGTGTGGGACTGGCACCACCCCGGTGTGCAGGAGGTGTTGCAGGTGATGGCGCCGGCCACGCTCTCCTCCGGGATGTTGCAGATCAATGTGTTCACCAGCCTGTTCTTCGCTTCGGGGATGGTGGGTGCGGCGGCCGGTCTGGGCTACGCCAACCTCCTGGTGCAGACACCGCTGGGCTTGATCTCGAACGCCTTGCTGGTGCCGTTGCTGCCGGTGCTCTCCAGGCTCACAGACCCGGCCGACCGGCCAGCCCTGGTGGGCCGCATCCGTCAGGGGTTGATGCTCTCCAACGCCAGCATGTTGCCGTTGGGGGCCTTGATGGTGGGCTTGGCCGGCCCGATCGTGGCCTTGATCTACAAGCGGGGAGCCTTCGACGTGGAGGCGGCCCAGCTGGTGACCAGCCTGCTGATCGCCTATGGGGTGGGCATGCCCGCTTACCTCGGCCGCGACGTGATCGTGCGCGTCTTCTATGCCCTTGGTGATGGCACCACACCGTTCCGTTTCTCCCTGGCCGGGATCGGCTTCAACGTGGTCTTCTGCTGGTTGTTCGTCGGAGGGCCCACTCCCTGGGGCCTGCAGTTGCCGGCGATCAACTCCGGCGCTGCTGGGCTGGTGATGGCCACCGTCGCTGTCAACGTGCTCACCTGCCTGGGGTTGCTGCTCGCCCTCCAGAATCGCCTCGGCCAGCTGCCCCTGCGTCAGTGGGGCCGCGACAGCCTGCTGTTGCTGCTGGCGGCAGTGGGGGCCGGTCTTGTTGCCTGGCTGCTCTCAATCGGCGTGCCCTGGCCGGCCGGCCTGATCGGCCAGTTGCTGGAGTGCGGGCTCAGTGCTTCCCTGGCCTTCGTGGTCTACGGGGTGCTGGCCACCTCGGCCGGGGTGCCGGAAGCGCGCCAGCTCAGCCAGCAGGTGCTGCAGCGGCTCAGGCGCCGCTCTTGAGCCGCACCTGCCGTTCCTCCCGCACCTGAACGGGCACCTCGATGTGGCTGCGGCCCACCATCGTGGGCCCGTCGATCGAGAAGATGCGGGCTTCGATGCCGAACTCGCGGAAGGCGGTTTCCAGCTCCTGGATCAAGGCCTTCTCCACCTGGGCTTCAGCGTCGACCACCTTGCCGATCAGCCGCCCACCCAGACGGCCGATGCGCTGACGGACCACCTCGCGGGCGTTGGTGACCTCGATGACCAGCATCCGGCGCCTGCGGTGGCAGCAACCTTATGCGCAGCCTTGCCTTTGCGCCCGGCTTGTCGCCGAACTTCAGTGGCTGAAGCCGTCGAGCACATCTTCGAGGTCGCGCAGTTGCCCAGGGGGGATCAGCCGCGCCAGCGGCAGGCGGCTGGAGCCGCCACCGATCGGCACCTGCACCGCCTCCAGCGCCTGGCGGGCGCACACCCCGGCCCCCTGGTCCAGCCGGGCGGCACATTCGATCGCCAACGGGCCATCGAGGCCCGCATCGCCCAGATAGAGATGCCAGCCGGCGATCTGCAGGTAGAGCCGCTCGGCGAGGGCCTGGCGGAGGTCTTCGATCTCGGTGGCCGAGAGCGTCATGGCCGCAGGGGGCAAGGGGAACTGCTCATGGTGTAGCCCCATCGGAAGCGGGCGGTCGCCGGCTCAGCACCACGCACAGATGCACCAGCCACAGCCCCCCCCAGCCCAGGCTCAGCCAGCCCAGATGGTTCCAGGGGTGGCGCAGACCCTGCACCACCCAGAGCCCGCTGTTGATGGCGGCGAAGGCCATGCCGTGCAGGGTGAGGTTCACGATCCGCTCGAAGTGGCGGTAGGTGGGGTCGGTGGGATCGGCGGGGCCGTACCAGCGGATCGGCATGGTTGTTGCGCGGTGAGCCGCCGCAGGAAGCTGCCTCGATTGTGGCCCCAGGGCCTGGGCCTGTTGACGGAAGGGCCCTCCGTGCGGTGAGAATGTGTGGGCAAGCGCTTGTAGCTCAGCGGATTAGAGCATCTGACTACGGATCAGAGGGTCGGGAGTTCGAATCTCTCCAGGCGCGCTTTCAACGTTTCCCGTTTTCGTTTCCTCTCACCGCCCACCCGGGCGGTTTTTTTTGCGCTTCCGTGCCAGCAGCCCTGCGGGTGGGTCGATTTCCTACGATCCGTTCCATCAGGCGACGTACCGATCGATGACGGACTCCAGCGGCGAGGCCCTCAACCATTCCCTGGCGAGCGGCGATCCCGCCATCGCCGCCCTGATCGGCAAGGAGCAGGAGCGTCAGCAGCACCATCTCGAGCTGATCGCCAGCGAGAACTTCACGTCCCGGGCCGTGATGGAAGCCCAGGGCTCGGTGCTGACCAACAAGTACGCCGAGGGCCTGCCCCACAAGCGCTACTACGGCGGCTGCGAGCACGTTGATGCGATCGAGGAGCTGGCCATCGCCCGCGCCCGCCAGCTGTTCGGCGCCGACTGGGCGAACGTGCAGCCCCACAGCGGCGCCCAGGCCAACTTCGCCGTGTTCCTGGCTCTGCTGCAGCCGGGCGACACGATCCTGGGCATGGACCTCTCCCACGGCGGCCACCTCACCCACGGCTCTCCTGTGAACGTGTCGGGCAAGTGGTTCAAGGCCGTGCACTACGGCGTTTCCCCCGACACCGAACAGCTCGATTTCGCCCACATCCGCGAGCTGGCGCTCGAGCACCGGCCCAAGCTCATCATCTGCGGTTATTCCGCTTACCCCCGCACGATCGATTTCGCCGCTTTCCGCGCCATCGCCGATGAGGTGGGCGCCTATCTGCTGGCCGACATGGCCCACATCGCCGGTTTGGTGGCCGCAGGTGTGCACCCCAGCCCTGTCCCCCACTGCCATGTGGTCACCACCACCACCCACAAGACCCTGCGCGGCCCTCGCGGTGGCCTGATCCTCACCGGTGATGCCGCCTTCGGTCGGCAGTTCGACAAGGCCGTGTTCCCCGGTAGCCAGGGCGGCCCCCTGGAGCATGTGGTGGCCGCCAAGGCCGTGGCCTTCGGCGAAGCCCTCCAGCCGGCCTTCCGCGCCTACAGCCAGCAGGTGGTGGTCAATGCCAAGGCGATGGCGGCCCGGTTGATGGAACGCGGCATCCGGGTGGTGTCGGGAGGCACCGACAACCACCTGGTGCTGCTCGATCTGCGCTCGGTGGGCCTCACCGGCAAGGTCGCCGACCTGCTTGTGAGCGATGTGAACATCACCGCCAACAAGAACACGGTGCCGTTCGACCCCGAATCGCCTTTCGTCACCAGCGGCCTGCGCGTTGGCAGCGCAGCGCTCACCACCCGTGGCTTCGATGCCGAGGCGTTCGTGGAAGTGGCCGATGTGATCGCGGATCGCCTGCTCCATCCCGAGGACGCCGTGGTGGAACTGCGCTGCCGCGAGCGGGTCCGGGCGCTGTGCTCGCGTTTCCCCCTGTACGGCCCGGTCCGCGTGGCCCAGCCGGTCTGAGCTGCCCCTCCTCCCTAAGCTGCTCGCCAGGACAACCAGGCCCATGGCTCACCCTGTGATGAACCATCCCGCCTTGGCCTGTGCGCTGTCGGCGTTCCATCCCCCCAGCCACGCCCTGAGCCTTCAGCTGAGAAGCCTTTCGCAGTCGTGAGTCTTCTCCGCAACCCGGTCATCGCGGCCTTCGTCACCTTCGGTGTCGCGTCCCTGCTTACGGCGTTGGTGGTGCCGCTGGTGCGGCGGCTCGGGTTGCGGTTAGGTCTGTTCGACCCGCCCGATTCACGCAAGCAGCACAGCATCCCGATGGTGCGGCTGGGCGGGGTGGGCATGGTGCTCGGGTTCTCGCTGGCGCTCACCTGCATCTGGGCGCTGGGGGGCTTCGGCACCCTCTCGCCCGCGAAAGACCAGCTGATCTGGACGACGCTGGCGGGCTCGCTCTGTTTCTTCGTGATCGGCCTGGCGGACGACCTGTTCGCCCTGCCGCCCCTGCCCCGGCTTGCGGGTCAGGTGGCCGTGGCCATGGTGGTCTGGAGCCAGGGCGTGCGCATCGGCGCGATCGATCTGCCGTTCGGCCTGTTCGGCCAGCCGCCGGCGAGCCTCGTGCTTCCCGATGCGCTGAGCCTGCTGGCCACGCTGATCTGGCTGGTGGGCATCACCAATGCGATCAACTGGATCGACGGCCTCGACGGGCTGGCCGCGGGCGTGGGCGGCATTGCCGCGATCGGTCTGTTGTCGGTGAGTTTCAGCCTGCAGCAGAGCGCCGCCGGGCTGCTGGCCGCCGCGCTGGCGGGGGCCTGCTTCGGTTTTCTGCGCCACAACTTCAACCCCGCCCGCATCTTCATGGGCGATGGCGGCTCCTACTTCCTCGGCTTCGCTCTGGCGGCGATCAGCATCGTGGGGCCGGCCAAGGGGCTCACCACCGTGAGCCTGCTGTTTCCGCTGCTGATCCTGTCGCTGCCCCTGGCGGACATGTCGGCGGTGATCATGGGCCGGCTCAGCGAGGGCCATTCCCCCTTCTATCCCGACCGGCGCCACCTGCACCACCGCTTGCTGCGGGCCGGCTTCAGCCATCGCCGCACGGTGCTGCTGATCTATGCCTTCACCCAATGGCTGGCCACCCTGGCGCTGGTAGCCGCCAACGTGGAGATGCGCTTCCTCTGGCTGGCGATCGCCACCGCCATCCTGATCGGCGCCGTGATGGGGTCGCGCAGCCACCTCGCGGCCCAGCTGCCCGCTCCCCCCTGCGACGGCGGCGGCAACCGACCCAGCTGAGCGCCGGCGCCGCCAGCCTGGGTTGGCCGGGATGATGCTGAACCGATGAGCTCTCAGCCAGTGGGCGGTGCGCAGATGGGCGACGGTGACAGGGCCGCGGCCGAGGTGCTCTGCATCGGCACCGAGCTGCTGCTCGGCAACATCCTCAACAGCAATGCCCGCTGGCTGGCCGAAGAGTTCGCTGCCCTCGGCCTTCCGCATTTCCGCCAGACCGTGGTGGGGGACAACCGCGAGCGGCTGATCGAGGTGGTGAGGGAGGCCGCGGCCCGCAGCCGTCTGCTGATCTGCACCGGTGGCCTCGGCCCCACCCCCGACGACCTCACCACGGAGGCGATCGCCGCCGCTTTCGGCACGCCGCTGGTGGAGGTGCCGCAGGTGTGGGAAGACATCCAGGCCAAGCTGGCCGGCCGGGGTCGGCCGCTGGCCGCCAGCAACCGCCGCCAGGCGCTGCTGCCCGAGGGCGCCCGCGTGGTGCCGAACCCCACCGGTACCGCGCCGGGGATGCTCTGGAGTCCGCCGGCCACCTCCCTGCCAGACGGCCACATCCAGCCGGGTTTCACCGTGCTCACCTTCCCGGGGGTGCCGAGCGAACTGAGGCCGATGTGGCAGCAGAGCGCCGTGCCCTGGCTGCGGGAGCAGGGGTTGGCGGGGGCCTGTTTCCAGAGCCGGCTGCTGCGTTTCTGGGGCATCGGCGAATCCACACTGGCCGAGCAGGTGGCCGATCTGCTGGCCCTCGAGAACCCGACTGTGGCCCCCTATGCCGGCACCGGTGAGGTGAAGCTGCGCCTCACGGCCCGGGCCGCGAGCACCGCCGAGGCGGCGGCGTTGCTCGCGCCGCTGGAGGCGGAGCTGCGCGCCCGCACCGGCACCCTCTGCTTCGGCGCCGACGAGGAATCGCTGGCCTCGGTGGTGCTGGCGCTGCTGCGGGCCCGTGGGGAAACCCTGGCGGTGGCGGAGAGCTGCACCGGCGGCGGCATCGGCGCTGCTCTGGCGGCCGTGCCCGGCGCCTCCGATGTGTTCCTCGGTGGGGTGATCGCTTATGCCAACACGATCAAGGAGCACCTGCTCGGGGTGACCGCCGCCGCCCTTGAGCGCCATGGCGCGGTGAGCGATCCGGTGGCCCTGGCCATGGCGGAAGGGGTGCGCCGCAGCACCGGCGCCACCTGGGCGGTGTCGGTGACTGGCATCGCCGGCCCGGGCGGTGGCAGCGACGAGAAGCCGGTGGGCCTGGTGCACATCGGCCTGGCGGGCCCGCAGGGCAGCCGCAGTGAGGCGGTGCGTTTCGGCAGCTCCCGGGGCCGCGCCTGGATCCAGGCCGTCACCGCCGGGGAGGCGCTCAACCGCCTGCGGCTGCAGCTCATCGCGCCCGCCTGATTCCGACCGCCCGCACGGCTCGGTTTTAGGGTGTCGTCAGACCCCTGGGGACAAACGGTGAGCGCCGGCACCCTCTACGACAAAGTGTGGGATCTCCACCGCGTGGCGGAACTGCCGGGTGGCTCCACCCAGTTGTTCATCGGCCTTCATCTGATCCACGAGGTCACCAGCCCGCAGGCGTTCGCCGCCCTGAGGGATCTCGGCCTGGGGGTGCGCCACCCGGAGCGCACCGTCGCCACGGTGGACCACATCGTGCCCACCACCTCCCAGGCCCGCCCCTTCGCCGATCCCCTGGCCGAGGAGATGCTGGTGAATCTGGAGCGCAACTGCGCCGCCCACGGCATTCCCCTGCACGGGATCGGCAGCGGCCGGCAGGGAATCGTGCACGTGATCGCCCCTGAGCTTGGCCTCACCCAGCCCGGCATGACCGTGGCCTGCGGCGATTCCCACACCTCCACCCACGGCGCCTTCGGGGCGATCGCCTTCGGCATCGGCACCAGCCAGGTGCGCGACGTGCTCGCCACCCAGAGCCTGGCGTTGAACAAGCTGCGGGTGCGCCGCATCTGGGTGGATGGCGCCCTGCCCTCCGGCGTTTATGCCAAGGATCTGATCCTGCACGTGATCCGGGTGCTGGGGGTCAAAGGAGGCGTCGGTCATGCCTATGAGTTCGCCGGCCCCGCCGTGGCGGCCCTGTCGATGGAGGAGCGCATGACCCTCTGCAACATGGCGATCGAGGGCGGCGCCCGCTGCGGCTACGTCAATCCCGATGCCACCACCTTCGCCTACCTGGAGGGGCGGCCGATGGCCCCCTCCGGCGCTGCCTGGGAGCGGGCGGTGGCCTGGTGGTCGAGCCTGGCCAGCGATGCCGACGCCAGCTATGACGACGAGGTGCGCTTCGATGCCTCCACGCTGTCGCCCACGGTCACCTGGGGCATCACCCCGGCCCAGGGCATCGGTGTGGATGAAGCGGTGCCCACCCCTGAGCAGCTCGATCCACAGGAGCGGCCCATCGCCGAGGAGGCCTACCGCTACATGAACCTCAGCCCCGGCGCAGCGATCGCCGGTCTGCCGGTGGATGTCTGCTTCATCGGCAGCTGCACCAACGGCCGGCTCAGCGACCTGCGTGCCGCCGCCCTGGTGGCCCGTGGCCGCCACGTGGCCGATGGCATCCGGGCGTTCGTGGTGCCGGGTTCCGAGCAGGTGGCCCGCGCCGCCGAAGCTGAAGGCCTCGACCAGCTGTTCCGCGCGGCTGGGTTCGAGTGGCGCGAACCCGGCTGCTCAATGTGCCTGGCGATGAACCCCGACCGCCTGGAGGGGCGCCAGATCAGCGCCAGTTCCAGCAACCGCAACTTCAAGGGCCGGCAGGGTTCCGCCAGCGGCCGCACCCTGCTGATGAGCCCGGCGATGGTGGCCGCCGCCGCCGTCCGCGGCCACGTCACCGACGTGCGCGAACTGCTCGCCGAAGCCGGCCCCAGCACCACCGCCTCCCGCCAGCCTTCTCTCACCGCCTGACGCCGTGATCGCTTCCCCTTCCCTGCCCCCCCTCACCGATGCGGTGAGCGCCAGCAGCTTCCCGATCGGCCCGATCCCCAGAGTCGAAGGCCGTGCGATGGTGCTCGCCGGCGACGACATCGACACCGACCGGATCATCCCGGCCCGCTTCCTCAAGTGCGTCACCTTCGAAGGCCTGGGGGAACAGGTGTTCGCTGACGACCGCAGTGAGCTGGGCGGCAGCCATCCCTTCGACCGCCCCGAGCACAGCGGTGCCCGGCTGCTGCTGGTGAACCGCAACTTCGGCTGTGGATCGAGCCGGGAGCATGCGCCACAGGCGCTGATGCGCTGGGGCATCCGGGCGGTGATCGGCGAGAGCTTCGCTGAGATCTTCCACGGCAATGGCCTGGCGCTCGGTTTGCCTTGTCTCACCAGCGGCCACGAGCAGATGCTGGCCATCCAGGCCCATGCCAGCGCCCACCCTTCCGCCTCCTTCCTGCTGGATGTGCAGGCCGCCGAGCTGCGTTGCGGCGATCAGGTGTGGGCCCTTGAGCTGGCGCCCGGGCCGCGGCAGATGCTCACCACCGGTCAATGGGACGCCACCGGCCAGCTGCTTGCCAACGACGACGCGCTGGTGGCCACTGTTGCCCGTCTGCCTTACCTGAACGGGTTCTGAGCAGCAGGGGCGCCTGCTCGCTCAGAACAGGCCATCGCCGGTCTGTCCGCGCATGCGCTGCTCATACGGCACGAAGGGCACGCCGGTGCCCTTGAAGCCGAAATCGTTCAGCCGCACGCGCACGCCACCGATCCCTTCATAGGGGCTGTAGTAGACGCTGAAGGCGTAGGAGCGGCGCTGCCAGCGCAGCTCCACGTACGAACCGGTGATCTCGCCGTAGTTGGGTGAGCTGGCATCCACGTTCAGGCCGATGCCGCCATTGAGCACCAGGGGGCCCACCAGCTGCTGGGTGAGGCCGATGCCCACGGTGCCCAGATCCACGGCGGCATCGAAGGCAAACGGGCTGAGGCCATCACGCAAGCTGATGCCACCGGTGATGGTGAGCTGGGTGTAATCGAGGAAGGACCTGCTGAAGTGGCCCAGGGTGAGCGTGGGCCCGCCGGAGAGCGAGAACACGTTCTGGCGGGTGCCATCTCCGAAGTAGGCCAGGCTGGCAGAGATGTTGGTGTTGAAGGTGAGCCCCGGCACAATCGGCACCGGCGAATAGCGCAGTGCCCCTTCCGGGGTGGAGGGCAGCGGCTTGCCTCGCCAGAGGGTGAGGGAGCTGTTGATGGCGCCGAAGGCATTCCCGCGCCACAGCTGGGCAAAGTTCTGCGATTCGCCGCCGTTCTCGAAGAACTCGTTGCTCTGATAGTTGCCAATACCCAGCCGCCAGAAGTAGCTGTTGCTGAAGTTGCCAACAGGCGGCAGCTCGCCACGCTGTTCGATCGAGGTGCCGTAGGCGGAATAGACGTCCTGCTCGCCGAGCGTTCCGTTCCAGATGCGGAAGCGATAGGCGCCGAAGATGCGCGACTTCACCGTGCCCAGCAGCGGCAACTTGAGCGGGCGCACCAGTTCGCCCCAGCTCCGGGTGCCGTTGGCGAAGTTGGCGGGTTCGAAGGTGGAGATGTCGAGGTTGAGGTCGGCGTCGAAGCCGAACAGCGGTGCCTGCAGGCGCGCTTCAAGGCCGAACAGATCGCCGAGGGTGCTCGGTTGCGACTGAGGATCCGCTCCGGCGGATTGTCCGGGCAGTGGATAGCTGCTGGTGGTGCCCTCGTAGGCCCGCTGCAGCAGGAACTGGGGCTCGAGTTGCAGGGTGCCGCGCTGGCCGATGCCGATCGGCTTGAGGCGGCGGCCCACGTAGAAGCCGTCGCGGTCTTCGTTGTCGACGCCCAGCACCCAGCGGTTCTGCACCTCCTGCTCCTTGCGGATGCGGGTGCGGCTGGTGACATTGATCGGCAGGCGATCTTCCAGGATCAGCCGGTTGCGACGGGAGGTGATCACCGTGTCGCCGTTCTTGTCCTGCACGGCCAGCACGTCGTCGGCATCCATCCACGACTGGGCGGGCGTGAATGGATCGTTGGTGAAGCTGGCCCGATCGGCCCGCCAGCCTTCGGCGGTGAGCACGGCGCGGGCGGCTTGAAAGCGCAGCCGGGTGAGGGTGCCGTCCACCAGTTTCGGGTTGCGGTTGCTCTCCAGCTGCCGCACCTGGGGCGGCCTGGCGGGCCCGAAGTCGTTGTTGGTGTTATCCCCGTCATCGGTATTGGCGTTGCCGCCACCTGGAATGCCGAAGCGGCGCTCGGAGGCCAGGCCGGCGCGCACCTGCACATCGCTGATGCGTTGATCGGTGAGGGCGGCGATCGCCTTGCGGCGTTCCGCCTCCTGGGCGCGCAGGGCGCGGAAGCTGGGCCGCTCAGTCGTCGGGTCGGCGCTGGTGGTACCCGCGTTGGTGCCAGTGCCAGTGCCGTTCGCTGCACCGGCACCGGTGCCGACCGGGGGCCGGGCGGGGGGCTGGGGCTCGGCGGGGGTGGTGCCGCCCATCGCGACCTGCTCCAGCGCTTCGGCCAGCGAGCGGGGCCGCTCGGGCGGCTCGGCGCCGCGGTTGGGGCAGCCCTTGGGCGGCAGCAGCTCAGCCTGCGGGTTCGCCGTGCGGGCCGGCGGGTTGCCGAAGCGGTGCCGGAGCCCGACCAGGTAGGCGTTGCTTCCTTCCCGTACACCGCTGTAGACCCCGAAGGCGCCCGAGCGGTGATGAATCCGGCCCACCACCGACCACTGCGGCGAGAACGCCCCCTCCACCTCGAAGGCGAGATAGTTGAGAAACTGCGCGCAATCCTCGCGGGTGCTGCATTCGAAGTTGCTCAAGCTGGTGTTGAGGCTCACCCCCTGCACGATGCCCAGGCTGAGCCAGGGCTGCAGCCAGGCCCGCAGCCCGATGCCGGCGGTGATTTCCCCGAAGCTCTGGGCGGCGATGCCGGCGCTGTTCTCAGCGGCGGCCTTGTGCCCCAGCAGGTTGAGGTCGAGTTCGAGGGCGAAGGGTCCGGCCTGGAGCAGGCGCCGCTGCAGGCCTGCGCCCAGCAGGTAGTCGTTGCGCAGGGACCCCTGGAACACAAAGGTTTCGCCGAAGCCGGCGTTGGTGGTCTGACCGGCCCATGCCGTAGCAGCCCAGGGATAGGGGTGCCAGTCCGGGACCGGCGGCAGCTCGGTGGGGCAAGCCAGCGATGGTGGTGGGCCAAGGGGCTCGGCCGGGGGCACCTCCGGATTGAGATCCACAGCGGCAGTGGTGAGGTCGAGCACGCCGTAGACGTCCTCCATCTCGCCACGACCTTCGATCAGGTTGAAACGCAGCTTGCTGGCCTGCAGGAACTGGTTGCCGCGCTGGAACCGCACGCTGCCAGTGGCGTAGACGGTCCGGCTCACGGTGTCGTATTCGAGCCGGTCGGCCATCAGGCGGCCACCCGCCATCTGGGCCGACACATTGCCGGTGGCCACATAGCGGTTGATCACCAGATCGAAGCCCTGCTGATCGGCGGTGATGTCGAGCAGCAGGGGCGGCGGGGAGGCCGCCGCGGCCGCCGGCGCGGGAGCCAGATCAGCCGCTGGGCCACCACCGGGCAGCGGCACCGGGCTGGGGTCCTGGCCCTGGCTGGGAAAGGAATCCGGGCGGCCGTTCTCTGGGGTTGTGGCGTTGGCGTTGCCGGTGCCAGCGGCCGGGGGTGGCACCGGCGGGGCGGGCAGGGAGGCGGGATTGCCGGGATTGCTCGATGGGGTGGCCGCGGCCGCAGCGCTGGCGTCGCCGAGTGCCAAGGGGCTGAGTGCGCCCTCATCCCCAGCAGACTCGGTGCCCGGCGTGACGCCGGCGGCTTCCAGGGGCTGGGGGGATGGGGGAAGGTTGCGGGCCTCCACACTGGGAGCACCCGACCAGGCCACGAGCACGCCTGCAACCCCAATGGCCCAGCTGAGTGGGTTGGCTGAGGGCACGCGATTTCCCAATCAGCGGCTGATCCTGCCACGACGGCCGTGGTCAGAGGCCGCTGTCGGGCAGGGCGAGCACTGGCCCAGCGCCGGCCCGAAGCGGGACGCGGTGCGCTGGGCCGGGGGATTCAGTCTTCGAGGTCCTTGCGGCTGGGGGTGCGGCTGGGATCGCTGGCCAGGAAGCCGAAGACGAAGATGCCGATGAAGAAGAAAACGACCGAGTAAACCGAAATCTTGAGAGCGAGCATGGTCCGGTCCGGCGGGTGACAGGGAGTGACAGGCGCCAGGCGGGCCCTGAACGACCCTTCGGCAGCGGCATCATCCTATGGGTCGCACCCGACCGGAAACGATGACGCAGGGCCTCGATCCCGAGCTTCGCCCCTGGATTGAAACGTTTCGATCACGTTCCTGCCTCGACCTGCAGCCCCGCTGGTGCCGCCGCTTCCCTGATGGGGAGTGGCGTGTGGCCCTCGGTGAGGCCTGGGGACGGCGGTACCGGCCCGATTGGCACGCCCGAGGCCTGATCCTCTGGCCCCGCGGTGGCCAGGAGTTGCTGCTGCGGACCACGCTGGTGTGTCCCGAGCTGTGGCGCGGCGAGCCTGACCCGTCGGGCCTGGCCCGGTTGGTGCTCAGCTGGTGGGCCGCTGAGGCCGAGCTGCGCGTCGATGGGCAGCCGGTGCATCGCGGTGACCTGTTTGACGCGGCCTGCCGCTGGCGGCTGCCGGAGCGCTGGTGGCGCGGGGAGCCGCTGCAGCTGGAGCTGGAGCTGCGCAGCCCGCTGCACGACGATGGCGCGCTGATCCACAGCCGGATCGAGGCCGAACCCCTCGATCGCCGCGATCCCGGCGGCCTGCTGCTGGCCACGGCCCTGGAGCTCGCCGCCCTGCGCGAAACGGCCGGCAGCCCGGCTCCCGTCAGCCCTGCGCCAGGCGATGACCCGGCGGCGCTGAGCCTGGAGGTGGCGGCGGCGCGGGCCCGGGCGGTGCTGGCGCCGCCGGGTGGTTTTCAGGTGGCGGGCCATGCCCATCTGGATCTGGCCTGGTTGTGGCCGGTGGCCGACACCTGGCAGGCGGCCGAGCGCACCTTCCGCTCGACGCTGGCGCTGATGGAGCGCGACCCGTCCCTCCATTTCGGTCATTCCACCCCGGCGCTCTACGCCTGGCTGGAGCAGCACCGCCCCCAGCTTTTTGCCGCGATCCGCGCCCGCATGCGGGAAGGGCGCTGGGAACCGCTCAATGGTCCCTGGGTGGAAACCGATGCCGTGCTGATCGGCACCGCGTCGCTGCTGCGCCAGTTCGAGGAAGGCCAGGAGTACAGCCGCGCCACCTTCCCGGAGTGGGAGCACCCGCTCGCCTGGCTGCCCGACAGCTTCGGCTTCGGCGCCGGTCTGCCGGTGGTGGCGGCGGCCACCGGGGTGCGCTGGTTCTGCACCCACAAGCTGGCCTGGAATGCCACGAATCCGTTCCCGCACCGGCTGTTCCGCTGGCGGGGCCGCTGCGGCGCCGAAGTGCTGGCGCTGATGACCGCCCCGATCGGCACCGGCGGCGATCCGCTGGCGATGGAGCGTTACCGGCTGGAGTGGCAGCGGGCCACCGGCCACGAGGAAGCTCTCTGGCTGCCGGGTGTGGGCGACCACGGCGGCGGCCCGACAGCGGAGATGTACGAGCAACTGGCGCTGTGGCAGCAGCAGCCCGCCGCCGCCCCGCAGGTGCATGGCGGTGTGCGCCCCTACCTGGCACGGCTGGAGCCCTGCCGCGCCCAGCTGCCGGTGTGGCGCGACGAGCTCTACCTGGAGCTGCACCGCGCCTGCCCCACCAGCCGTCCCGACCAGAAACGCCACAACCGCACCCTGGAGCGGCTGCTGCGCGAAGCCGACCTGGCGGCGGCGCTGCTGTGGGCTGATGCGGCGGGAGTCACGGCGCCGGAGGGCGACACGCAGGCAGCTGGTTCGGCCCGCGCCGGGTGGCGCACGCTGCTGTTTCAGCAGTTCCACGACATCCTGCCGGGCACGTCGGTGGCGGAGGTGTTCGAGCAGGCGGAGCCGCAGTGGCGCCGGGCCCGCCGTGAGGCGCGGCAGCGCCGCGATCGCCTGCTGCTGGCCTGGCTGCAGGGAGGGGCGCCGGCGGCTGAGGCCCTGCCGGCCGGCCAGCCCTGGTGGGTGATGCGGCTGCAGCCCCTGCCGGCGGCGGCGCTGACGCTGCGGCTGCCGGCGGGCTGCTGGACACTCGCGCAGCGGCCCCTGCCCCAGCAGGAGGCACCGGGAGGCGGCTGCTGGGTGCAGCTACCGCCTGCGGCCGGGCTGACACCCCTGGCCCTGGAGCGCCGGCCGCTGCCGGCAGTGGCGCCAGCCGCGCCGCCGCAGGAGGTGCAGGCGCCGGTGTGGAGCGCGTCGCTCGGGGAGGGGCGCTGGCGGATCGGCAACGGCCTGCTGACGGCGGAACTGGGGGCGGGCGGGCTGGAGCAGCTCTGCGGCGCCGACGGGCAGCCCCAGCTGGCGGCACCGCTGCAGTGGCGCCGCTGGCGCGACAGCGGTGAGTTCTGGGATGCCTGGGATCTGGCGGCGGACCACCGCGAGCACCCGCTGCCGCTGGAGTGGGAGCCGGCGCTGGAGCTGGTGGAGCAGGGGCCCCTGTGCGTGCGCCTGGTGGCACGGGGGCAGTGCAGGGCCAGCCCGTTGCGGCTGGATCTGCGCCTGCTGGCGGGCAGCCCCTGGCTCGAGCTGGTGCTGCGGGTGCACTGGCGCCAGCGCCATGAGCTGCTGCAACTGGAGGTGCCGCTGCAACAGCGGGCCTGCCGCTGGGCGGCGGACACCGCGGCGGGCGTGCTGGAGCGTCCTGCCGTGCCCTGCACCGCCCGCGAACAGGCCCGTTGGGAGGTGCCGGCGATCGCCTGGACCTGCAGCCAGGCGGAGCGCGGCGGCCTGGCGCTGCTGCTGGATGGGCCACAGGGCGTGTCGGGCACGGCGGACCGCCTTGGCGTATCGCTGCTGCGCGGCCCCACCTGGCCCGATCCCGGCGCCGACAACGGCCTGCAGCGCCTGCGGCTCGCGCTGATGCCCTGCGCGGATGGGTGGCGTCAGGCGGCGGTTCCGGCGGCGGCCCGCGCGTTTCGCGCCCCCACCTGGTGCCATCCGGCGGCCGAGCCAGCCACGCCACCAGCAGCGGCGCTCGCCCTGGGCTCGGCCCAGCTCGATCCGGTGGTGATCGCGCCGGATGCGGAGCCGGGCGTGGTGCGGCTCATGGTGCAGAACCTCTCGCCCTGCCGGCAGCCGCTCGGTTTGTCAGCGGGGTGGCAGGTGATCGGGCCGGTGGAGGGTGGCGCTCAGGCGCGGATGGATGGAGTCGTGGACGACGGGTCTGCAGGACCGCTGCTGAGGCCCTGGGAGCTGCGCCAGCTGCGGGTGCGGCGGTTGGCGCGCGCTCAGGATCAGTCGTCGTGATCGTCGAACGGATCGGTGAGGCCCTTGGACGGCGGGCCGAAGGCGAGGTAGACCCCGAAGCCGGTGAGGGCGAGCAGCGCCACCAGCACGGTGATCGCGATCGACAGGGCGGGGGAGGAGGTTTCGGTCAAGGAAGGGGCGGCTGCTGGGGGTGGCGGAGGTGGATCACAACTCTCGACAGTGACCGCGCCGGTCTCCGCCTCGACCCTTACAGTAACGATCCCCATCCATGTGTCCGAGAGGCTCACCCGCCATGGCGCAACGCACCCCACTGGGAAACCTGCTCCGCCCGCTCAACTCCGAGTACGGCAAGGTGGTGCCCGGTTGGGGCACCACGCCGGTGATGGGCATCTTCATGGTGCTGTTCCTGGTGTTCCTGCTCGTGATCCTGCAGCTGTACAACAAGTCGCTGCTGCTTGACGGCATCACCGTGAACTGGAACGGCCTCGGCTGATCTGCCTCTGAATCCTCCGGCCTAAGAGTCCGGCGGCACAGGCTGCCGGGCCTGCCGCTTTGCCGCCTGTTTTCGCCTCAGTTCCTGACCCAGGCTCCGCTGCATGAACATCTTCGGGATCGGGCTGCCGGAAATGGCGGTCATCGCGGCCATCGGCCTGCTGGTGTTCGGCCCGAAGCGTTTGCCCGAGCTGGGGCGCACCCTGGGGCGCACGCTCAAGGGCTTCCAGTCGGCTTCCAGCAACTTCGAGCAGGAGTTCCGCAAGGCGATCGACTCCGAAGCCGACACGGTGGTGACCGCCAACAGCGTGGCGATCAAAGAGGCTCCCGCCCCTGAGACTGTTGCGCCTGCACAGGCCACCACCACTGCTTCTCCCGTTCCAGCAGCCAGCTCCGCCGCAGCGGCTGAACCCCCTGCTGCCAGCGAACCGCCTGCGGCGGCTGCCTGAGTTCAACGCTTCACTTCTGCCACTCTGCTTCCGCCGCTTCGTTCCGCCACGGCCATGACCGCCTCTTCCACGCCGGGCGGTGAGGCCCGCACGGGCGACCTCCAGCTGGTTGTGGGCCTGGGCAATCCCGGCGACAAGTACGCCCGCACGCGCCACAACGTGGGCTTCATGGCCCTGGAGCGGCTGGCGGCGCGCGAGCGGGTGAGCTTTCGCGCCAATGCGCGCCTGCAGGGCCTGCTGGCGGATGTGGGCCAGGGGGCCCAGCGCCTGCGGCTGCTGATGCCCACCACCTACATGAACGAGAGCGGCCGGTCGATCCGTGCCACGCTCGACTGGTTCGGCCTGCGTCCTGACCAGATGCTTGTGCTCGTCGATGACATGGACCTGCCGCTGGGCCGCCTGCGGCTGCGCCTGGCCGGCAGTGCCGGCGGCCACAACGGCCTGCGCAGCACGATCAGCCATCTCGGCAGCCAGGAGTTTCCCCGCCTGCGCATCGGCATCAGCGCCCCGGCCGATGACCCGGTCACGCGCAAGGCCCGCACGATTTCCCACGTGCTGGGCCGCTTCGAGCCCAGCGAGCAGGCCTGCGTGGAGGCGGTGCTCGACGAGGTGCTGGCGGGGCTGGGGGTGATCCAGCGGCTGGGCTATGAACGGGCCGGTAATCGCCTGAACAGTTTTCAGCCCACAACGGCCTGAGGCTGCTTCCAGCAGCTTCATCGTGGTCCCGCTTTCGTCTGGCTCCATCTGCCTGTCGATGCTCCGCCTCCCGTCTGACTCCGTGCGTTTCCTTCCTCCGTGAGCCGTCTTCCCGCCACCACCGCCCAGCTGCGGGTGCTGCACCAGAGCTTCACCCAGAAGTTGCTGGAGGGCGAGGTGGTGGCCGGCGGCTTCGCCTGGACCTTCCGCTGGGCGTTCGATCGCGGTGAGCTGACCGTGGAGCCCTCGCTGGGTCGTGCCCTGATCCAGGACGCACTGCTGCGCTTTCTGCTCAAGGCCGACTACCAGCTGGAGCCTGGCGGCGACTACGCCTTCACGGTGCGGGCGCGCTTCTAGAAGGCGGCCGGCGGCAGGGATGGGGGCCGCGTCAGCGGATGGCCGAGGTGGCGTTCGAGCAGCAGCTGGGCGACGACATCGTCCCAGGGGCCGGGCGGCTGGCGCAGGCCTGCGGGCAACAGGCGCCGCCAGCCGCGTGGCGGGAACAGCTGCCAGAAGCGCCGCCGTGCCTCCAGGGTGGTGCTGCGCTCATCCACCAGCTGCAGGGGCAGCAGCGGCGCCAGGCGCTGACGCCAGTGGCGGCTGCCGGTGCCATCGCCGAGCACCACGCCGGCCACCGCGCCCTCGGCCTGCCAGGCGCGCAGCTGCGCCAGCGCCTGCTCCGGCTCCAGGATCAAGGCAGCCAGCACCTGCTGCCGCGCCGGGTCGCAGCGCACCAGGCCGCACTTGCAGCGGCCTGGATCGAGCGCGGCGAGGGGGCCATGGGCGGGGAGCGGCAGGGCCTTTGGCTGTGGCTCTGGTGGTGGCTCTGGTGGTGGTGAGGCGGCGGCCGCCGGCGTAGGGCTCATGAGGGGCGCTTCGGCGAGGAGGGGGGCGTGGGGCCGCCATCGAGGCGGCGAATCTCCAGCACCACCGGATCGGGTGTTTCGGCCTCGCGCACGGCCACGGCCTCCAGGCTGACCGCCTGCCCGGCCGGCCGCTCACTCAGCTCCCGCCCCAGCTGGTTGAAGCTGGCCACATCGAACTGCACCCCATCCACCAGCGACCCCTGACGCTGCGCCTTGGCGAAGGAGGCGGCCAGCAGCAGGTTGAGCCGGTTGCGCACCTGCTCGGGCGAGATCTCGTTGCCTTCCAGCCGCGTGGTGGCCATCACCTCGCCCTGGCGGATCACCTGCTTGTTGGGCCGCAGGTCGGGGAAGCCGAGCACCTGTTGCTCGCCGCGCAGCACGTTGGCGGCCGAGAGGATGCTCACCACCCAGTTGCCACCTTTCTGGATCAGGGCCTCCAGCTTGGCGATGTCTTCGCGGGGCACCAGCAGGATCGGCCGGTTGACCGGTTCCCCCGGCAGCACCCGCTGAAAGGCCGACTGGTTGGCCTGGCGCAGCAGGGCATCGATGGCGGCACGGGCCTGGCCCGGCTGCTTGACGCTCACCTTGGCCGTGGCCAGCGGCTGGCCGCTGCTGATCACCACATCGCCGCGGCGCAGGGCGATCAGCTTGGTTTCCAGATCTTTGAGTTCGGCCTGGCCGGAGGCGATCTGCCCCTTCACGCGGGCCAGCTCCGCTTCAGTGCGGCGGATGTCCTGGTCGCGGGCGCGGATGTCGCTGTTGAGCCGATCGCGCTGGCGCAGCAGCTGCTGCTGCTGGTTCTGCAGCGGCTGCAGCTCACGGCGCAGGCGGCCCGCCTGCTGCTCCACCGCCACCAACTGGCGGCGCGCCTGCTGGCGGCCCCGTTCGGCCCGGCCCACCGCCTGCTGGGCGTCGCGCTGGGCCGAGAGGCTGCGCTTCAGGGCGGCATCGCTGCGTTGCACGGCGTCGCGGCTGTCCCGCAGCTTCTGCTCGAGGCTGTCGAGCTCGAACAGGCCGGTGCGCAGCCGCTGGCTGACGGCCAGCATCAGGCCGAGCGAGACGGCACTGATCAGGCTGCCGGTGAGCACCGTGATCAGCACCGCGGTGTTGCGCGGGCGGAGGTTGAAGAGGCTGAGCCGGGCCTTGCCGACGCGGCTGCCGAGGCGATCGCCGAGGGTGGCGAGCACCCCCCCGAGGGTCAGCAGGGCCAGGATCAGCAGCCAGCCGGACACGATTCAGGGCGAGGGGGTCCAGTATCGGCCGCGGGCCTTCAGCTGAAGCGTTTGGCCAGCGCCACCGGATCGAACACGGTGATCTTCTTGCGGTCCACCTGCACGAGGCCGGCCTGACGCAGGTCGCCGAGCAGGCGGGTGATGGTGACGCGGGTGGAGCCGATCGCTTCGGCGATCGCCTGGTGCGACAGGCGCAGATCGATGGTGATGCCCTCGGTGCCGGGGACACCGAAATCGCGGCAGAGCACCAGCAGGAAGCTCACCAGCCGCGAGGACATGTCCCGGTGGGTGAGGGTCTCGATCATGGTCTCCGTCTGCAGGATGCGGGAAGAGAGGCCCTGGAGCAGCAGCAGACCCACGCTGGCGTCCTGCTCGATGGCACGCCGCACGGAGCTGGCCGGGGCGGCAACCAGCTCGACGCGGGTGAAGGCGACAGCGTGATAGAAGCGATCGGAGCGCTGGCCGGTGAGGAGGGAGAGCACGCCGAAGAGGCTGTTCTCGCGCAGCAGGGCCACGGTGATCTCCTCGCCGCTCTCATAAACGCGCGAAAGCCGCACGGCGCCACGGCGCAGCAGGTAGACGCGCTCGGCCGGGTCGCCGGGGAAAAAGATCGTTTTGCCGCGCTCCACCGTTTCGCTGGTGCAGCCGCTCAGCCCACGCATGACGTCCAGCAGGGTGCTGGAGCCACTGGCGGAGGAGGCCAAGCCGCTGGTGACGGGCGCGGGGGTGGTGCTGGTGCGGCTGAATCCGCGCATCGCGCCGACCATGACGGTTGGACAAGTGGTTGGAAGCTACGGATCGACTTCCGTGCTCCATGTAGCCGATCACACTAACTGGACGGTTCCCTGTGGACATCCGTCTGCAGAATCCCAGTGTCGACGGGATTTCCGCAAAGTAGTACAAACGTATGCGCTAGGGGTGGTGTCCGATCCTTGATTCCGGGTCTGGCGCCGCTACATTCGGTTTCGCGAAGCCACCGGGGTGTTGATGACGGCCAGCCTGCTCAACCCCTCCACGCCCAGCGGTGGTGTGCCTTCTGGTGCTGGCCCTGCCGGTGGCCCCCGCTCCCACGGCCCGGGCCGCCCCCATGGCGCGGCAGCGGCTGCGCCCGTGGCCCCTGTGGCACCCACGGCACCGCGTCCGCTGGCCCTGGTGCCCCCGGCCCAGACCGAAGGCCAGCTGCAGGTGCACACGGCGCCGTTTCGCGGCAGTTTCTCCGGCGTGTTCAGCCAGGCGTTGCGCAGCGCGGGGCTGGGCAGCCGGGTGCTGATCAGCCAGTTCCTCAAGGGCGGCGTGGACCAGGGGCTGGAGCGCAGCCTGTGGCTGTGCGGCCGGCTGCAGTGGCTGCGGCCCGCCATGCCCGCCTGCCTGACCGAACCGGCCGCCGCGGAGCCCGAGGGGTCCGGTGCCCAGGAGCAAGAGGCGGTGCTGGAGGTCTGGGGCTACACGCGGTGCCAGCTGCTCGACGGGGCGGTGGATCTGATGGTGCTCGACGAGCTGGGGCTGGCGATCGCGCTGGGCTACCTGCCGGCGGCGGAGGTGGAGGCCACGTTGGAGCAACGGCCCGCTCATCTCGATGTGATCCTCACGGGGCCATCGATGCCGCCCGCGCTGCTGGCGATGGCCGACCAGGTGACCCAGCTCCGCCGCAACTGCTGACCCCATGCTCAAGTGCGACCGCTGGATCAACGAACAGGCCGCGGCGGGCATGCTCGAGCCGTTCCAGGCCACGCTGGTGCGCCATCTCGATGCCGAGAACCGCACGGCGCCGGTGCTGAGCTACGGCTGCTCCTCCTACGGCTACGACCTGCGGCTGTCACCGAAGGAGTTCCTGATCTTCCGGCACGTGCCGGGCACGGTGATGAACCCGAAGCGGTTCAACCCGGCCAACCTGGAGCCGGCGCCGCTGCACCACGACGACGACGGTGACTACTTCATCCTGCCCGCCCATTCCTACGGGCTGGGGGTGGCCCTGGAGCTGCTGCGGGTGCCAGCCAACATCACCGTGATCTGCCTGGGCAAGAGCACCTATGCCCGCCTCGGCATCATCGTGAACACCACCCCCGCTGAAGCCAGCTGGGAGGGCCACCTCACCCTGGAATTCAGCAACTCCTCCGGCGCCGATTGCCGCATCTACGCCAGCGAAGGCATCTGCCAGCTGCTGTTCTTCGAAGGCGAACCCTGCCAGACCACCTACAGCGACCGCGCCGGGAAGTACCAGCACCAGCCGGAGCGGGTGACGTTGGCGAAGGTTTGATGAGGGATTCGGGGAGTGCGGGTGCTGGGAGCTGTTTTTTTGTGATGGGTTTAGAGGCTGAAAGAGATGGTGCGATTTCTTGGCTTGGCAAGGGTGTGGTTCAAGAAGCCGGCACCTCTGGAAGAAGCCAGCACGCTCTGTATCCCAACGAACAGTGGTTATCTGACCTGCGAACCACGCTGTCTCCTCTCAGCAGACTGTTCAAAACCTATGCGGGATCAGGCTTGCCGGATGCCCCTGGAGGCCTCCTTTCGGTGGTTTGCAGAAGAGGAACGGCAATGCGGCGTGGTTTGCGGAACTGTCCAAGAACAAGTTAGGCGTACGGGAGACAAGCTACGGTGAAGACCCGCTTCGGCCAAAATCCGATGTACGCCTGTAGGCTGGTCCTTCTATTTCATTCTCTAACCTATACAGAGTTTGAAGGTGTAGCCAGTATAGAATTCTGGGAATTTGAGGTTGAGCTTAAATGTGAGAAGGATAATCTCAATATCTTGACAGTATCTGGTTTTTCAACAGAAGAGGAGGCTATTGCCTATCTAGACAAGCTAAAGACTGCATTTCACTGGCTAATGCTTGATAGAGGTATAACAACTGAAGCGGAGCTAAGGATTGATGAGATCCAACGCCACTCCAATGTTATGGATGGTTGCAGTTTTAAAAGCATTGCGGGAAAGCCATCTAGTCACATTTACAAAATTCCATATGGGTTTATTCATACAAGAATGCTGGGCGGTGAATCAATTGTGGGCGCTCCGATCGTTCTAGATGGGCTTCGGGCAGGTCTCGATATTGCCACTAGAATCATTCCAGAATCAGATAAGAGGCTTAGTCTTTCATTAGATCTCTACCGTAGCTCAACACTCCAGGCTAACCTTAAGTCACGATTCACAATGCTAATTACTTCGATCGAATGCTTGAGCCCCACTGAAATGAGAGATGAATGGGAAATTCATCTAATTAATAAGTTTATTGGCGAGGTAAAAACCTACAATCCTCCGTCAGGGTCAACAGATTTGCCTGATAAAGTAAATGAAAAAAAGTATGCTTTAATTGGAGGGTTAGACAGGCTAAAGACCAAATCGATATGGCAAAATATTAGACAAGAAATCACGCAAGTCTACCAAGATAGTGAAGAGGGTTGTCGGTCTATTGAGATAGTCCAACGGTCATTAAAGCAGAGGCACCGAATAGTTCACGGCGGCCAAGCCGTAACTCAAGAAGAAGTGAACGATCTTGATACGGTCCTAAAGAATCTTCTCATATATCGAATTACCTCGCTGCCCAAGCGCCAGCTCTTAGAGGATTCTTTCTGATTTATTGGTTATATTGCTTGACGACGCCTAACATCCCAAATTCAGAAGACGGGAGCAATGGTTAGTTTCTACGCCGAGATCCCTGCCCGCTTCTGATTTGGAGCGTTAGGCCTTGCGAACACAGCTTTCTACTGCCTGCTTAATGTCCAATACCAGAAAATCAGTCCCACTCAACACCGCGCGCCAACTTTGGGCGCAGTGTGGCGGGTTCTGCCAGAACCCAAACTGCAATAAGCCCCTCTTTATCGCCGTTGCAGATGAATCCGTCAGCATCGCAAACGTCGCCCACATAATTGGACACGGCACTTCCGGCCCTCGAAGCGACCACGAACTCGCGGGTTACATCGACAAAGAAGGGATAACCAACCTCATAATGCTTTGCCTTGAATGTCACAAGGTAGTCGACGAACTTGAGAAGGTCTTCTCCGTGGAGGAAATGCAAAGCTGGAAATCTACTCATGCTGGAAAGATCAGATCTCTCTTCTCTATTCCAACTATCCGAGATGAAAAGGCTCTTCTTGCGGAGGTAAATGACCTGCTTGAAGAGAACGCAGCACTCTTTCGCGAATGCGGCCCTTACTCTGCCAATGTCTTGGGCGGCCTCGGCGGCGATGGAGTCAAGATTTGGAAGAAGCGTTGCCTGGATACTATTCTGCCAAACAACCAAAGAATCATTGCCCTCATCGAGAGTAACAAGCAGAACTTCACGTACCCATGGGATGTTTACCGGAAGATGCTTGAGTACAAGATCCATGCCGATGCATTTCAAGACAACTGCCTGACCGATCAGAAAGTCAATGACTACAAGCTATTTCCTAGAAGCTTTGATCACTTTGTCAAGACTCGACTTGGCATTGAGTCGAAGGCGCCCGAGGTAGTTGCACAAGAGGAACTTGAGTTCCGCTACAACACAGTCAAGACATACATCGAGAGATTTCTTTCCGACCACAGTGCAATCGCAACTCTGCAAGAGTTGAATCGCGGCACAATGCTTGTTGAACTCCGCGACGGCAGAACACTCAAGGTATTTGTAACGAATACATACTACTTTACAGACTACACCCTAGATCGAGTCCTGGAAGTTGATCCTGCTGTTGATGTGATCATTTGCTCCAGTCCTGCTGGGAAATACTCCGACTCAGCAAAGCATCAGTGCGTCGATCGCGGCATTGGCCTCTTCATGCTCGGCGAGTTTATGGGTGCCATTAATCACAAGGGCGATCAGTATTTGAACTTTCTGCTCAGAGCCGACCGCGAGTCTCGGCTATTGGGAATCAAGCGGATAGTGCAAGAGTCAGTTCCTCCACACCGAGTCCGAGTGTTCGTCTTTGGCTCATTCATTAGGAGAAAATCGTATCGAGATATCGACATTCTAGTCGTATACGAAGAGCCCATCGATGCCGCAAAGCTTAGGCTATTTGAGTCATCAGTCGAGCAGAAGACTCGCAAAAGGTACGGCGAGCCGCACATAGGCGTTGCCTCCGAACGCGAGTTCGCAGCGTTGAGGCTGAAACATGACAACCTTACGCAGGCCTATCCATAGCAGCATCGCGCAGCGAGGCCTAACAAGCCCCTGGAGTGGACAGGCCGCCATAATAGTTTCGAACGGCAACCACAGGCTCCCTGCCTGCCACTCAGGGGCAGCGTTAGGTGGACAGTCTTTACATGTCTGAAGCAATGAGTTTTTTTTCGTTTCTCCAGCAAGCCGCAATTGAGAAGTGTCACTCAGCTGCATTGGCTTGGCTCTTTTCCGATTCAAATCAGTACATCTCAGAGAGTGACAAACTGCAGATCATTTCTAGCTGGACCCAAGTTAATGTTAGAGGGCAACTGCGCGCAAGTGTTGCCGAATGCAATGGCATTGACATCTTACTTGAATATGATGATGCGGTTATTGCAATCGAAAACAAGATAAAAATTTCGGAGCATAGCGATCAGCTGAGCAAGTATTCAACTATGTTGACAGAAATGTTTCCTGATCGTAAGATCATGAAACTATTCCTGAGTCTATTAGGCGAAGCGCCTTCAAGACAGGATTGGATGATGCTTGAATACGACAGTGTCCTCAGTTCCTTGAAGCGAGTTCAAACCAAGAGTGAGATTATTCTGGACTACATTGAAAATCTAGACAAGCTAGTAACTATAAAAAACGAGTTTCTCTCTGATCACACAATGTTTCCGAAAGTCTTCTCTGATGGGAGTTCATCAAAGTTAGCAAAGCAAAAATCTGTCGGACAGTCTAAATCAGCATTATATATTGCGCAAAATGGGCTGGAAACGATCCTGCAAAAGGCCTTCTTCCAGCGTATTGCCGAAAGCCTGAATTTCGAATGCGCTCACTGCCTTATAACTGAAACGAGAGGTATTGCACTTATTGATATCAAGAATCCTTGTAAAATCCCGAAGCTAACCATCGAGAGCGAAATCATTGACTTGGGAATTCAAGTTCAAGGCGCCACAATAAAGGCACAATTCGAAAGTGGATATGATGAATCAGGACGTCGCAAGCAGCAGTCCGCTACAGCACGAATGGCGCTTGATGGCAGCATTCCACGTCTCTTTGAGCTGCTTCAGTTAAAGCACTTTGGCTGGCGACTGAATCCGCCACGAACTACAACCTCTGCCTACTATTCATTTTCAAAAAAGATCGAATTTCCTCCTGGCAGTCAGGGTTTCGCCGACTGTACGTTTAAAGATGCATTAATCGCCGTCAGAGAGTCTACTGAAGAATGTATCAAGCTATTTAGGCAGGTTGAAGAGCACCTAACATCAACTTCAACCTGACAAGCTGCTTCGCAACATGCAGGTCAACTTGGCGTTAGACGGAGATGACCATGATCTTTGCACTAGACACGAACGTTTGGATCAAGGAGCGGCTCTTAAGAACTGCTTCAGGAGTTGCCTTTCTATATGCAGTTCGACAAGTTGGCGGAAAACTCCTGCTTCCTGAAACTACATATAGAGAGATTCTGGCTGGTGTGGAACGGGCAGGTACTGATGCAGTGAGAAATATTGAGCGAAGCATGGGAATAGTCCAGCAACTTACTGGGAGTCGGCCAGGCATTTCTTTCCCTTCTGAGGATTCCTTTCGACAATCTGCCGAGGCCAGGCTGAGTGAAATCAGCGATTTAGTCCTTCGAGTCGAGGTCCTTGAGAAGCATCTGAGGAATGCACTAGATCGAGTTCTTGATCATCGCCCTCCAGCAAGGACGTCTGAGCAGTTTAGAGACTGCATTCTATGGGAGTGCATCTTGGATGTAAATCAGAATTGTCTGCTTATCACAGATGATGGAGACTTTCAAGACAGGCAGGCTAAGCGCCCAATTCTTGCACCCGAACTGGCAGAGGAAGGTGGTGGAAGAGTTCGGCTGTTTTCAACTATCTCAGACGTTCTTAGGTCGATTCAATCGCAGCTTCCTCACGTCGATGATGAGGAGATTGCTCAAGCCCTTACCGAAGCTGTTGTGCCTGAAATGGAATCGATTACTTCTGATCAAGGATGGCAAGCATGTCATCGAATTGGCTCATCCGTGGAGCTTTATGCAACGGAGCGTCCAAATGCCACTGCAGCCGTCTTCACTCTGGAGTTTAAGGTTCTTGGTGGAGAGGACCTGCAAGGGAGGAGTGTTGATGAAGGTGTGGCCAGAGTATCGGGCGAGTGTATGTTGTCAGGGGATCTGAATATTAGTGAGTTGGCTCTGAATACAATTCGACTCTACACTGCGGAAGGTGACCGCATGAAGGGTGGAGCAGTTTTCCTTAAAGGCTGCACATTTACTACTGGCACTCCGACGATACCATTTAGCATAAGAGCGCCTGTGCCGCGCAGGCCCGTCTAACAAGCCCCTCGAGTGGGCAGGCCACCTTTTACCCTCAGCTGCGCCACCACATGCTCCATGCCTGCCACTCAGGGGCAGCGTTAGCCAGATCGCAGGGTTGACAAAGGGCATGCCTAGGTTGACAATAGGAGTTGAGCTGGTTGACAAAGGTTCGTGTCGAAAATCCGCGGCCGCGGGGAAGCGGTAAGAAACTTCATCCTTGCCAACGTAAAGGAGCATCCAAGTGACATCGTAAAGATTGCGATGGCAAAGTTTGAATGCTCTCGCCAAGCTATCCATAAGCACATTCAGCATTTAATTGAGGAGGGTGCAGTTACGGAAACTGGAACCACTCGTAACAAGCGCTATGCACTTGCGCCACTTGTAGAATGTGACTTGAGCTTCGAAATAGACACACAGCTAGCTGAGGATATCGTCTGGGATAGGGAAGTCGCTCCCAAGCTTGGGCCTATGGCTGAAAATGTGAAATCAATCTGGTATTACGGCTTCACCGAGATTTTTAACAACGCCATCGACCATTCCAGCGGCACACATATTAGTGTGCATATCTCAAAGACCGCTGCCGAAACAGAGATCGCGATTCTCGATAATGGAGTTGGAATCTTTAAAAAGATTCAGCACGCTCTAGGGCTTCTCGACGAACGACATGCAGTTCTTGAGCTTGCCAAGGGAAAGCTGACAACAGATCCATCGCGCCACTCGGGAGAAGGAATCTTTTTTAGCTCTAGAATGTTTGATGATTTTGCAATTCTATCAGGAGAAGTCATCTTCTCGCATCACTTTGGAAAGAAGGAAGACTGGATCTTTCAGGCAAAGCAAGACGGCGCAGGAACATTCGTAACCATGAAACTGAATAACCACACGTCGCGAACTACCAAGAAAGTGTTTGACCGTTTTTCCACTGGCGAAGACTACGGATTTACAAAGACAGTTGTTCCAGTGGAGTTGGCTCAGTACGGTGATAACAATCTCGTCTCAAGATCTCAAGCCAAAAGATTGCTTGCTCGAGTTGATAAGTTTAAAGTCGTGGTATTTGATTTTGAAGGGGTTAGGTCTATCGGTCAAGCATTCGCTGACGAGATCTTCCGAGTTTTTCCCCTTGCCCATCCCAATATTGCCTTGCAACATCTTAATGCCAATAAAGAAGTGATGAAGATGATTCTACGTGCAATGCATCATGATGCATAGAACATGGCTAACAAGCCCCTCGAGTGGACAGGCCGCCAACGATTTCCTTCCTGCGCTCTACACTTCTAGCCTGCCACTCAGGGGCAGCGTCTGGAGGATATAAAATCAATCAAAGCGAGCGACTATGGCGAAACCTGGCTTGACCGCAACGGACATTGCCTCTGTGCTTCGCTCGGCTGCAAGTACAGCTGGATGGAGCCTTTGTGTAGGCGCAGGTACTTCCCGTGGTGCCTTCCCAACTTGGGATGGTCTGGTCGAGACATTATTTGAAGCATGGGTTCACTCTCCTGGAACTAATCCAGTGGAAGAGCCAGCGAAGCTGATATCGATTCTGCGCAAGGAGTCTGCAGCAGATGCATTAATTCAGGCCGCTCAGGATCGATTGCTATTGGATGATAATAGCTTTGCTCTGTGGCTTGCTGAGGAACTCTACCGAAACTTGAGATCGAAACTCAGTGATCGGGAATGGTCAACCACCTCGAGAATCCTAAGTGCAAAAAACCCTGGGGAAATCGACTTTGATTGCTGGAATGAATTTACACCCATCCGAGCTGCTCATTTTAGTGCATGTTCAGCGTCGGCAATTGCAAATGTGGTATCTCCCCTCTTTGGGACAGAATTGGCACCCTCCAGCGTATTGTCGTTCAACGCAGAGCCGCTGCTGTTTGGGCTGATCAATCATTCGACTCGATTGCTTCTCGGTGCAAGCCCTGAGCCAGGGGCTCTCCGTAAAACCATGGATGTTGTGACACGATCTACATCCAACATCCGCCCAACGAGAATTCCCTACGTCTATTGCCATGGTTTACTCCCGGTTCCAGGTATCTTGCAAGGTCCCCGCCAGCCGTTTACTAGCGAGGACAAGCTTGTTTTTTCTGAGTCGCAGTACCTAGCACTGTCGAATCAAGCGTATTCATGGCAGTCATCCACTTTTTTGTCAGCAGCAACTACATCTCACTTGGTCTTCATTGGAGTCTCTCTTTCGGATCCAAATATGAGACGATGGCTTTCGTGGGCACACTCAGTTCGACAAAGTGAATTGCTTGCGATTGATTCAAATCACAGAGGAGATTCTACGCGACATTGGTGGCTACGAACTCGCCCTCGCACGACACCAGGAGATCGAAAGCATGCTGAGAGCTGGATTGAATCCTCTGTCTCTCATCTCGGAATCCGCATTGTCTGGCTGGATGACTGGGATGACGTCGAGATGGCTTTGAGTAGAATGCTAGGCAAATGAACTATTTCCTCCTAACATCAAGATACAGAAGACGGAAGCGGCAGATTATCGCTCTGCTTAAGAATCAGCCCGCTTCTGATCTTGGCGTTGGGCGTGCTGTTTGCTAGGGAGGAGGCTGTGGCGGACATAGCCATCAGACATGTAGAGCAGGACGACTACCAACCGATCATCTTGATCGTTGATGAATGGTGGGGTGGTCGGCCGATGGCCGCCATGCTCCCCAAGCTCTTCTTCGTTCACTTCCGCTCCACCAGCTTCACCGCCGTAGCGGATGGACAGATCGTTGGGTTCCTCATCGGGTTCGTTTCGCAGACCTTTCCCGACCAGGCCTACATCCACTTCATTGGCGTGCACCCCGCGCGACGTGGAGAAGGGTTAGGACGCCGCCTCTACGAGCATTTCTTTGCCACGGCCGCCTCGCTTGGCTGTCGCACTGCTCGATGCGTCACCGCTCCTGTCAATCGCAACTCGATTGCCTTCCATCGTCGCCTTGGCTTCTCTCTCCTCGACTCCGACCACAAGGTCGGCGGCGTGCCCGTGGCTGTGGGCTACGACGGTGAAGGTGAAGACCGTGTCATTTTCACGAAGGATCTGGATAGTCTTGACAGCCAGCGTTGGAAAGATCAACCAAGGGATTGAGGCCACGTGCGAATCGCAATCATTGGGCTGGGTAGTCGAGGCGATGTGCAGCCGCACGTTGCGCTCGGGGTGGGGCTCAAGCGGTCGGGGCATTCCGTTCGCGTTGTCACATCCAGCGACTTTGGCGAGCTCGTGCGGGCTCATGGGCTGGAGTTCTGCGACACGGGGGTGAGCACCGAGGCGATCGCCAGCGAGATGCATGACCTCCTGGAAGCGGGCAACTTTCTGAAGATCATGGCCGCGATGGGGGTGTCGGCAGAACGGGTGGCGGTCCAGGCGGCCACGAATGGTCTCGCCGCCTGCGACGGCGTCGACGTGATCCTGAGTGGTCTGGGTGGGCTGTTTGTTGCACAGGCGCTCGCAGAGAAGCTTGCTGTTCCGTTCGTGCAGGCCTACCTGTACCCGTTTTCGCCAACCAGCGCGTTTCCGGGCGTGCTCACGCCAGTCCCTCAGACGCCGCTCACGTCCTGGGCGAACGCTCCCTCCCATCGCGTCACCCAGCAGATGCTGTGGCAATCGTCGCGATCGGCGGACGCCACCGTTCGGGTGAAGGTTCTGGGTCTCAAGCCGTCGGGCTTCTGGGGGCCGTTCGCTGCGCTGGCTGGCGCGGGCCACTGGTGCCTGTATGGATACAGCGCGCACGTGATCCCGGTGCCGCAGGATTGGCCGTCCCGGAACCATGTCACGGGCTACTGGTTCCTTGAGCCTTCAGAGGATTGGCATCCGCCGGCAGAGCTGGTGGCCTTCCTGGATGGGAGGCCAGCTCCGGTGTACGTCGGGTTCGGAAGCATGGGAAGCACGAACCCGGAGGCGACGGCAGAGCTGGTGCTGGAGTCGCTGCAGCGGACCGGCCAGCGTGGTGTGCTCTCCTCCGGCTGGGGCGGGCTCACAACGAACGATCTGCCCGATTCCGTGTGCATGGTGGGGTCAATCCCACACGCTTGGTTGTTCCCGCGCATGGCGGCCATCGTGCACCACGGCGGCGCCGGCACCACAGCCGCAGCCTTGTCGGCTGGCGTGCCGTCCATCGTCACGCCTGTGCTGGGCGATCAGGGCTTCTGGGCCAGGCGTGTCAGCGACCTGGGAGTCGGGCCGACGTGCGTACCTCGGCGCAAGCTCACTGTTGAACGTCTGAGTGAGGCCATCGAGGTTGCTGTCAGTGATGACACGATCCGCGCCAAGGCAACCACGCTCGGTGAGCGGATTCGGGCGGAGGATGGAGTTTCAACGGCTGTCGAGCTGATCGAGCGGTGGGTTGAGAGGGCTGGGTAAGACGTCGAGCATTTGGAAGGCCTGTCTCGCTAAGGCCTTGGGCCCATTCTGTGCCTCAGGCTTTTCGTCCACGTCAGACTCTCGTCCTCAAGGCGCCAACCGCGCCTTATGCAGCCGGCTCTTCTCGTACCACTCCGCAAACTGCGGCACCCAATCCTGCAGGTGGGGCCACATCAGATCGCAGAGTTCGCGGATCTCCTGCTGGGCATCGAGCTTGGCGCGTAGATCGAGGAAGTGCAGGAACGCGCGCAGGGTGAAGCTCACCACAAAGTGTTGGCGGTAGTCGAACGGCAGGATGCCGCGGGCGTGCTCTTCCGCATAGCCGGCATCCAGCAGATCGCGGTAACGCCCCGCTGCAGCACGGCAGAGCTCCAGATCGATGCCCCGCTGCGTTTCGTCGTAGATGTATTTCTTGCCTTGGCGGTCGCTATAGGCGCCCACGGGCCTTAAGTAGAACACTTCTTCCAGGTCAATTTCACCATTAGCGGCCTTGCGAATCCTGTCGCCCGTGTATCTCATCGACTGCACATCAAAGCTCACGCCCACGCGATGGGTGCGCGCCTGTTGCATCACGGAATGGGGGAACCAGCCCACGTTCAGCACAATCTGGGCGTGCTCGAGCGGGCCGTAGTGGCCGCGTTCGCCGGCCAGCAGGCGCTTCACGCAGATCTCACCAGCCTTGGTTTCATCGGGCCAGTTGGCGCGGTCGGCGGCCACGAAGCCCTCGCTGTAGTCCTGATGCATGCCGGCGTACACGCACTGCTGCGGGTTCGGGGTGGCGGCGATCAGCTCAACCCGGAAGCGGGGATCCATCGGCAGGCTCGGTGAGGGGTGGGTGTGTCGTCAGCCGTGGCTGCGTGGGCCGACGGCGGCGGGGTCGCTGCTTTGCGGGCCCTGCTCCAGTCCACTGCTCTTGCCGACGCCGGCCAGGCGCGGCAACGGTTTGTCGTCGAGCAGGGCGATCGTGATCGCGGCCAGTTCCGCCGGGCTGCGCAGGCCCAGCGAGCGGCCGATCGGTTGGCCCTTGCGGTTGAACAGCTCCAGCTGTGGGATGCCGTTCACCTCAAAACAATCCAGCTCCGGGCCCCAGCGCGGGTTGTCCACATTCAGCAGCACCACGTTCAGCTTCCCGCGGTTCTGGCTTTCCACCGCCTCCATCGCTGGAGCCATCGTGCGGCACGACTCACACCAATCGGCGTAGAACTCCAGGATCGTGGGCCGTCCATTCGCCAGCGCCACCGGCAGCTCCAGCGACCGCCGCGCCAGCTGCTCCAGCGGCGCCTGCGGTTGCAGCCACCCGCGCGCGAAGAACAGCACCAGTGCCAGCAGGGCAGCCAGGCCGGCCAGCACCATGCGTTCGCGGCGCCCCAGTGGTGGTGAGGAAATGGGGTCGATGGGCGGTTCAGTCATCGGGGCGTGGATGGCTCGCCTCGGGCTGGGGCACTCTGGCAGCTACGCGCTGCAGGCCGGGGCTGCCTGCGTCAGCATGGGATCCCGCAGCGCCCACCCCTCCGTTGAAGCGCCGCCTCACCCTTCACTTCCCGCGCCAGGCGGTGCATCAGCCGATCACCTACCGCCTGGCGGTGGATTTCGACATCGCCGCCAAGATCCTGCGCGCCCAGGTGGCCCCCAACCAGAGCGGCACCATGGTGGTGGAGCTCTCCGGCGACATCGACGAGCTTGACGCCGCCGAGCTGTGGCTGGAAAGCCTTGGCCTCTCGCTCGATCGCGCCCCCGGGGAGATCCGCATCGACCCAGCCCGCTGCGTCGACTGCGGCATCTGCTCCAGCGTCTGCCCCAGTGGCGCCCTTAGCAGTGCGCCACCCGATTGGCGGCTTAGCTTCGATGCCCAACGCTGCCTGGTCTGCGAACAGTGCATCCCCAGCTGTCCGCTCGAAGCGATCGCGCTGGTGCTGGAGCCCCGATGACGGCGCCTGCCCCCCGCCTGCGCCGGCCATGGTGAAGGCCCAACCCCGTAACGGCCCGGTGATGGCCCTGCTGCGGCTCACGCTGCTCCCCGTGCGCGCTCCGTTCCTGGTGGTGCTGCTGGCGGTGAGCGCCTACCTCGGCATGCAGTGGGTGCTGGTCTACCCCCACGAAGCGGTGTCGCTGCTGGCCCTACCGCGCCACCAGCAGTTGTTCTTGTCGGTGGAGTGCCTCCACTCGCTGATGGTGGTGGTGCTCTGCACCATGCCCGGCTATCTGCTGGCCCAGGTGTCGCGGCTGATGAACGCCAGCAAGGTGTTCACGCTGGTGTTCTCGCTGCTGGTGGTGAGCGTGCTCGCCATCTACATGATCGATCTGGGCCGCCTGGTGGCCGAGGTGATGATCCTGGGCTCCTCGGTGTTCCTGGCCCGCCTCGACCTCGCCCGCATCCGGGTGGTGCCCCCGCCGCCGCAGCTGGCTCTGGTGCTCAGCCTCTACGTGCTGATGGGCATCGGCCTGGGGCGCTGGATGTTCCTCGAGGGGATCTGGCGGCCGCTGCAGGTGTGAGTGAGCCGATCGAGGCCGCGGCCTTGCGGTTGATGCTCAGCAGCCTTGCTGTTGCGCCAGCGACTGGTAGCTCCACACGTTGCCCAGCACCTTCTTCACGTAGAGGCGGGTTTCGGGGAACGGGATCGCCTCCACCCACAGTTCCGGCTCGCGGCTGAGCGAGAGGCTGGGGTCGGGCGGCTCCTCCAGCCAGGAGCCCACGGAGCCCTGGCCGGCGTTGTAGCTGGCGGCTGTGAGGAAGGGGTTGCCGCTCCACTGGCGCAGCCGCTGGTTCAGGTAGCGGGCCCCCAGCGGCACGTTCACCTCCGGCTGGCGCAGCTGTTCATCCGATACCGGCGCCCCGGCCAGCTCCGCCGCCGTGGCCGGCATCAGCTGCAGCAGCCCCACGGCGCCGACCGGCGAGCGCACCCCCGGCGTGAAGCGCGATTCCTGCTTCGCCACCCCCAGCAGCAGGGCAGGGTCGAGCCGCTCCGCCGTGGCCGCCGCCCCGAAGATCGCGCCGAAACGCAACGGATGCAGCGCCTGCTCCAGCGGCAGGCTGGCGCGGCAGCTGGCGCCCACCCAGCGCAGGCTGGCCAGTTCCAGCTGCCCCAGGCTCGTCCAGTCGTCGCCCACGCCCTGGCGCAGCCGGCCCTCCACCGTGAGGTCCGCCGGCTGCTGGGGCGGCTGGTTGCGGCGCGCCGTGCGCCAACGCTCCCAGCTCTCCAGCGGCTGGTCTAGCCGCCACAGGCGGTTGAGGTTGCCGTTGCCGCTGCGCAGCGGCTGCCACGGGCGGGCGGGCGGCATGGTGTCCTCGCTGCTGCCGTTGCTGCGCAGGGCGAGCGGGGCATCCAGCCCCAGCCGCACCCGTGCCCGCCAGCCGTAGTAGCCCCAGGGGTTGCGCTCCAGCAGCTGGCTCCAGGAGCGGCGTGCGGCCTCCTGCTCGCCCAGTTCCTGCTGCGCGTAGCCCAGCCAGAACAGTTGCCGTGCCGCCAGTGGGCTGGGCAACTGCTGCGGCTCCAGCGCCGAGAGCAGCACCGCCGCCGCCGCCCAGCGGCGCTTCAGCAGGGCCTCGCGCGCCAGCTCCCACTGCAGCTCCCAGCTGGCGGGATCGGTGGGCCAGCGGCCCAGCACCTGTTGCCAGCCCCTGCCGCTGGTGGCGGCGCGGCGGGCTGCCACCGGCGCGCTCTGCTGCAACGCCTGTGGCAACCGTGCCAGCCGCGCCAGGGTCGTCGGGCTGTCGTTGCCGCTCAGCAGGCGGGCGGCCTCCAGCGCTTGCGGTGCCTTCGGCCAGCGGCTGGCCAGGGCCAGCAGCCGCGCCTCGCCCGCCTGGTTCTGGGCCGCCGTGCCCTTCAGCAGCGCCCGGCCGATCACCAGCTCCGTGGCCGCATCAGACGGCGCCCCCGCCAGGCAGGCCGTTGCTGCGGCGCCATCACCCAGTTCCCCCAGCCCCCGTGCCAGCCCCCGCCGCTCGGCGGCGCTCAGTGGTGGCGCCTTCAGCTGGCAGGTCTGGCGCAGCAGCCCTTCAGCCCCTGGCCAGCGCGCGCCCCAGCGGGCCAGGAGCAGGGCGCCTGCCCGGCGCTGGGCCGGCCCCGGGCCCGCCTC